>CANFJV010000025.1 GCA_947447225.1 Acidimicrobiaceae bacterium | reverse complement strand
GTGAGCGCACCAAGGCTCTTGGCAATTTCGGCAACCACAGGAGCTGCACCAGTTCCAGTGCCGCCACCTTTCCCTGCCGTGATGAACACCATGTCTGCACCAGCAAGTGCTGCTTCGATCTCATCACGGTGCTCTTCGGCTGCTTGGCGACCAATGTCCGGGTCAGATCCTGCGCCGAGTCCTCGGGTGAGTTGACGACCAATGTCGATCTTCAAGTCCGCGTCGGAGGCGAGTAGTGCCTGGGCATCGGTATTTGCCGCGATGAACTCAACGTGGCGAAGGCCAGAGTCGATCATTCGGTTCACAGCGTTCACACCGCCGCCGCCCACACCAATGACCTTGATCACGGCGAGGTAGTTGTTTTGCAGGGAGTTCGTCATCACGCTCCTATCGTAGGTCGGCCGAGCACCTTCATGGGAGATAGTGCAGCAATGCCTTTGCCTGCACCGTAGCCGACAGGCCTTTGCCGTGCAGACGCTCTTGCCTTTCGAGGTGCCTGCATCAGGCGTGTGGTTGAGGAGTAATGGTCACGTTGGCCGGGTCAGAGACATCGACCGTGTCATAGCTGTGGAAAATTTCTTTCGCCACCATGGAGGCAATCGCCACATACTTCGCTTTCAAATCGGTCGGGAGACTGAGTTCGAATGCCACTGGTCCAGGGAACACCACTTGCAAGTGGGCGCGGATGCACACAATGGCTCGAACCTGGGTGGAAAATGCCTTCGGCAGCGAGGAGGCAACGGCGAGACACGGAGCCGCGCTCGCCGGCAATTTTGCTCCGACCTTGCCAGCTTTACCGAGAATTGAAAGACCAGGCAGGCCAAGCCGGCTGGTGGTTGGTCCAAGGATACGACCCGATGCGTCAACGGCAACCACCGTCCCTTGCCGATTGACCGTGGTGGCAATGGGTTTGCGTTCGGTTACAACAATGGCGAGCGTGCCGGGCCACCTGCGCTCAACCGAGGCCTTTGCCACCCACGGCAGCGCTTCAACCCGGGCCGCAATTGCCGAAGTATCAAGCAGGACCATAGAAGAGCCCTTCCCGACACGGGCTGCAGAGAGGATTTCCTCCGACGAGGTGTGCGTGGTGCCAACGGCGTTGACCTCGCTAATGCGAAACAACGGGCTCACGACCACTGCAGCAAAGATCAAAGATCCAAGCATTGCCGACGCCACTGCGTAGCGCCAGGCAGGCTTGGCGAGGGCGGTTTTCAGCCGACCTTTTTGTGTGGTGTTCTTGGTTGTTGTTCGTGTCGCTTTTGGCGACGTTTTGGCTGCATGCTTGGGCGTCATGGCGTTACCAACTTCATCATGGAGCCAAGCGGTGACGGCTGGTCCCCCAGAAGCTTCAGTTCGGTGGTCAAAGAAATGCCGGTTTGTTGCTCCACTTCACTCGCCACCTCACCAATCAGCGCGATGACATCGGCTGCTCTACCCTCAGGGTCGGCCTGAATGAAGTTGGCATGCTTGTCCGAAACGCCAGCACTCCCGTGCCGTCGACCACGCAGACCACAACCATCAATTAACAGCCCAGCTGCAGCTGTTGGCGGATTGATGAACACCGATCCGCAGTTTTGGCCGCCAGGCTGATGCGCTCGACGCCACGAAACAATCCCTCGGAGTTGCTCGAGTCCGGCTTCTCGATCACCAGGTTCTAGGGCAAACGTCGCTCGAAGCACGACCTCGTCACTTCTCACGTTGGAGTGGCGGTAGCCAAAGGCAAACCCCTCTACCGCTCGAGTCGTCACCTCGCCAGTACGAAGATTGAGCACCGATGCCACCTGTAGCGATTCGGCAATCGATGACCCATGCCCACCTGCATTCATTGCCACTGCCCCACCAACGGTTCCAGGGACGCCAACTGCCCATTCAAAGCCCGTCAGACCTTCTTCAACGGTCCGTCGAGCCACACGAGGAAGATCCGCTCCCCCACCTGCGGTGACGGCGTTTCCTTCAACCATGATCTCCTCGAAATCACCGGCCAAGTGGACCACGACGCCAGAAAACCCTTCGTCAGCGACCAACACATTGGACCCATTGCCAAGCACCGCAATTCGCAGCTTTTCTGGCAACGCGGAAGCGAACTGTTTCGCAGCTTCGAGCGTCAACAAGGTGACAAACACCGCCCCGTTTCCCCCGACGCGATAGGTCGTTCTGCGGCCAAGGGCAACGTTGTCCTCAACAATGGCTCCCTCACCGAGAAGCTCAGCCAACTGCGGAAGATTGAGCGCGCTCACTTTTGTTCCAGAAGTGGACGAAGCAGTTCTGGCAACGTGGTCGAGTCGCCCGCACCAAGGGTCAAAATCAACGATCCATTGATCGCCACGCGTGCAGCAACTTCTGCAGCTTCGGCCAGGCTTCCTACGTCGATGACCTTGGCAACCGAGCCATGTTCACGAACAACGTTGCTCACAATCTCGCTCGACACCGATGCAATGGGGTCTTCTCCGGCAGCGTAAATCGGCGTCACAATGACGAAGTCAGCCCCATTGAAACTCGTGCCAAAGGTGTGGCCGACATTGGCCATGCGGGTATAGCGGTGTGGTTGGAAAATGACCACCAGCGAGGAGAAACCACTTTCCGCCGCTGCAGAAACCGTTGCTGCCACCTCGCTTGGTAGGTGGGCATAGTCATCAATCATGCGAATGCCATGTACTTCACCACGAAATTCATACCGTCGAGCCACGCCGGAGAAGGCGGCCAGGCCACTCGTGATGGCTTCTCCCGACAAACCAGCCAAGTCCGCCATGGCAGCAGCGAGTGCGGCATTGGCAACGTTGTGCATTCCGCCGACCAACAAGTTGAGGTCAAGCGGCGCACCATGGGGGCGCAAGAGCCTGAACGCGGCTCCATGCTTGCTCAGTTGAAGATTCGTTACGACGTAGTGACACGACGGAGACGTGCCGACCATCTGTGCGCCAGCCGCGAGGCCAACTGCTGCGGCTTGCTGATCATCAGCCCACACCACGGCAGCTGACGTTGCTCGAGCAAGGAGTGACGCAAATGCGGCAATGAGTGCCGCTTCGGTTCCGTAGTAGTCGAGATGATCGGCTTCAACATTGGTGATGCCCACAATGGCGGGAGACAAAAAGGTGAAGGTTCCGTAGCTTTCATCTGCTTCGAGCACCAAAAGGTCGTCATCTCCCCAGTGGGCGTTGACCCCAGTTGCCGCCAGCGGCTCGCCAATGAGATAACTCGGATCCTTTACACCATGTAGCGCAATCGACGCGAGCATTGAAGAGGTCGTGGTCTTGCCATGGGTGCCTGCGACCCCAAGTGTTCGTCGACTCGCCACTACCGAGCCAAGGACTTCTCCACGCCGCGCAACAGTTCCCGAACCCGCTCGTGCCGCAGCAAGTTCCACATTTATCTCGCGAACCGCTGGTGAGAAGGTCACGAGATCAACGCCACGAACGGTGTCTGGCTCGTGGCCAATGGTGATGGCAACGCCAGCTCGTCGCAGGTGCTCGGTCATTGGTGTCACGTGCACGTCACTGCCAGAGACTGTGTGGCCGCGCTCTTGGAGCAACAACGCAAGCGCGCTCATCCCTGAGCCTCCAACGCCGATGACGTGGATGCGCGTTGGCAAGGCGAGGGACGACTCAGTTGACATAGCGAAGCACCACCGACGCAATCATCGCAGCCGCTTGGGGGGTGTGCAGGGTCGCACTTGCACTTGCCATTTCCGAAAGGCGCGCGGGTGTGAGTTCATCAAGAAGTCGACCAAGTGATTCACCGGTCAAGTCGCCATCTCGAACAAGAACCGCCCCACCAACGTCGACGAGTGCTTGTGCATTTTTCGTTTGATGGTCGCCAGGTGCACCAGGAAGGGGAACCAAGATTGCTGGCACGCCAATGGCGGCGAGCTCTGCCACCGTCATTGCGCCTGCTCGCGCCACGATCACATCGGCGGCAACATAAAGCTCTGCCATTGCTTGCTCAAATGGCACAAGGTGGTAGTTCTCGGGCGCACCCATCATCTGACGTTGCGCGTCGAGCGTGTCAAAGTCTCGTCGCCCCGCAACGTGATACACCTCAAGGTCGTCATGGCCCGCTGCCACCATGGCACTCGTTGCTCGGTTAATCGATCGCGCCCCCAAGGACCCACCGACCACCCCAACAACCTTGCCGCGACCAAGTCCAAAGTGTTGGCGGGCCTTTTGCCTCGATGCCGAGGTGCGCGTGGCGTTCGTAATGGCTGCAGAAAGTGGCGCCCCCGTCACGATGGGGTTCGGCAGGGAGGTTCCAGGAAATCCCACACATGAGGCAACCGCTCGTCGGCCAAAGTACCGATGGACGGCGCCAGGAACTGCGTCGATATTGACAAGGACGAGCGGAACTCGCAGCAGCCATGACGACAACACGGCAGGGAACGCGGCATACCCACCGGCCGAAACAATGACATTTGGTTTCCACTTGGCGATTTGGCCGACCGTCTTCAACACTGCCTTGACGAGGCCAAGGGCCGCAACGAGGTTGTCCCACATGGCACGTGGCGCAAGTGATCGCTGAATGCCACGTCCCGACACATACGTGGCCGAAAACGGCAATGGGTCAAGCAGAGTGCGATCAGGCCCACGTGCCGACGCAATGAACTGCAGGTCGGCTTCGCTCATGCCGGCCTCAACGAGTGCTTGCGCGACCGCGACGATTGGCAGCACGTGGCCGCCGGTGCCACCACCCGCCAAGATGACTGATTTCGACGTCACCGCGAACGACGTGATGGGCCTTGAGCTGGACGAGCAGCACCACTGGAGACGAGTTGTCGCGAAGGACGACTACTGCGCACAGAACGTTGATCAGTGCGAGGCTTCGACTTTTGAGCGTGCGGGGCGGCGCGACGAAGTGGTTGTTCACTTTTTGCCACGCTGATGAGGAGGCCAATCGCCGCAAGGTCCGCCACGAGGGCAGTTCCGCCGTAGGAGATGAAGGGCAAGGGCACACCCGTTACCGGGAAGAGACCGACGACCGACGCAATATTGATGAACGCCTGGAGGCCAATCCAAGTGGTCACGGTGAGTGCCACCAAGGTTCCCGCTACGTCATTTGCCCGCATTGCGGTTCGGATTCCGAACCAAATAAATAGGCCAAACAGCGCCAGAACCACGACCGTGCCAAAGAGGCCAAATTCCTCTCCAAGGATGGAGAAGATGAAGTCCGTGTGTGGGTTTGGCAGTGCGCCATATTTGAGCGTCGATCCGCCAAATCCTTTGCCCGACAGGCCACCTGAAGCCACCGCAATCTTGCTCTGGTGAAGTTGGTAGTTCTTGCCGAGCAAGTCGCTGCCTTGACTAAACAAACCCGTAAAACGAGCAACCGCATAGGGCTTCACTAAGGCATAGGCAGACGCGAAAGCGAGAAGCGTCCCAATAGCCTTGAGCATCGTCTTTCCAGAAACGCCAACTGCGTAGAGACCAGCGAGGCCAATCGCCACAATGATCGATGCCGTGCCAAAGTCAGGCTCAATCACCACGAGCAATGCGCAGGGCAGTGCAATGCAGGCCACCGCAATGACCTTTGGCGCGTCATCGCGACGCTTTTCGCTCAAACGCGCGAGTGAGGCCGAAATCGCAATGGCAACCGCGAACTTGGCGAGTTCTGAGGGCTGAAACAACGTTCCAGGAACGGAGATCCAACGAGTTGAACCACCAATGGAGACTCCATTGACGATGACGTAGGCAAGTAACGCAATGGAGAGGCCAAGTCCTCCAGTAGCAATCTTTGAGTTCAAGAACCGGTGGTAGTCAATCGAGGAAATTACCAAGGCAACCAAACAGCCAATCAAGACAAAAAACGCCTGGGATTCGAAAAAGTGCAGCGTCGAGCCTGAGACCTGCAGTGACGGAACAATCGAAGCGGAGCTCACCATATACAGGCCAATGCCAAGAAGCGCCAAGGTGAGGCCAGCAATCATCCGGGCCGACCCGGCAAGTTGCACCGCTTCGCGAGTCTTCGCGACGCCTCGCGCGTAATACGAGGGCTTTGCCGTACCGGCCTGCTCAGACTTCACTACCCGCAAGACCGGTTGTTGGCGGGGCGAACCCTTGGCCGATTTACGGTGCGTTGTTGTCGCGTGTCGACGAAATCTCATCAGACCACCTTCGCTACTTTCAAAAAGTCGGCGTAGAACATTCCAAGACCAAGGGCGGCAAGCAAGGCAGCAAGAATCCAGAACCGCACAATGACGGTCGTCTCTGGCCAACCTTTGAGTTCAAAGTGATGGTGAATGGGTGCCATTTTGAACACCCGGCGATGAAAGAGTCGAAAGCTGGCCACCTGGATAATCACCGACATGGTTTCAATGACGAACAAACCGCCCAAGATGACGAGGAGGAGCATCACGTTCATCGTGAGACACAGCACTGCAAGTGCTGCTCCTAAGGCAAGTGATCCGGTATCGCCCATGTAGATGCGTGCAGGCGCAGCGTTCCACCACAAAAAGCCAAGTGCAGCTCCCGCCATCGCCACCGCAACAAGAGCCAAGTCAAGCGCTGCGTGGAGGTGATAAATCGGAAAGTGGCGAAATTGCCAGTAGCCAATAATGGCGAGCACGGCGAAGCTTTGGGTTGACGAGCCCGCTGCAAGTCCATCTAAGCCATCAGTGAGATTCACGGCATTGGAGGATCCAATGACAATCAAGATCGCAAGCAGCGCCCATAGAACTGGCCCCAAATGCCAGCCGGGCAAGTCAAATCGAGTGAAGGACAGCGTGGACGACGTCTTTGCCCACGTCAGTGCAGCGATGGCGAATCCGGTGCCAAAGAAAATCTGACCAGCGAATTTGGCCCGCTTGTTCAGTCCGAGGTTTCGCTTGTTGCGAACTTTGAGGCCATCATCGAGCAGGCCAACTCCACCAAAACCAACGATCGTGATGATGGCCAAAATGCCGGGTCGTGAAAACTCGACGGCAGTGTTGATGTGACCGGCAAGATAGCCAATAACGGCCGCAAGAATGAGCACGATGCCGCCCATTGTGGGCGTACCGGCTTTGGCTGCATGGGTAGCTGGACCATCGTCGCGAATGTGCTGACCAATGTCATTTCGCACCAACCAGTGAATCAATGCCGGCATGAGAAGCGCTGCAACGAGCAGTGCAACTCCTCCGGCGCTCATGAGTGCAAGCACTATGCCGGACCTCGCAATGCCAACAGGGCTTCTTTTGCCACTGCAGCGTCATCGAATGGCACAACGGTTTCGCCAACGACTTGGGCATGTTCATGACCCTTGCCGGCGATCACGACAACGTCTCGTGGACCCGCTTCGCGAATGGCTGTCTCAATGGCTCGTCGACGATCAAGTTGAACCGTCACGTTGTTGAGCTCATTGTGGTGGACACCCGAAACAATGGCCTCAGCAATCGAGCTGGCGTCTTCACTTCGGGGATTGTCGGAGGTGATGATGACTCGATCGGCAAGCTGACCGGCGATCTCACCCATCAACGGCCGCTTGTCACGGTCACGATCTCCGCCGCAGCCAAACACCACCTGCAGCTGTGCGCCACCATCCATCAGGTTTCGCACGTCGGTAAGCACCGTCTTCAGCCCAGCTGGAGTGTGGGCGTAATCGACAAACACCGTTGGCTGCGACCCGCCAGAACCCGACACGCGCTCAAGGCGCCCGGGGACGACCGTCATGGCGCCAATTCCGCTCGCACAGACGTCGGGCTTTACCTGCAGTGCAGTCGCTGTCTCAAGCGCCATCAGCGCGTTTGCCACATTCACCAGGCCCGGCATTGGAACGTGAACGCGCACCTGACGCCAAGTGAACCAGGATCCCGACAGGCCAAGGTCAACTTGCTCGGCCAAGTCCATGCTCACGCGCACCACCGGGATCTCAAGGCCATCGGCAAGTCGTGCGCCATAGACATCATCAACAAAGATGACGGCGCGCTTGGCTCGTTCACTCGTGAATAGCGATGCTTTGGCGCGGAAATACTCTTCCATCGTCCCGTGGAAATCGAGGTGATCGTGACTGAGGTTGGTAAAGAGTGCAACATCAAATTGCACCCCGTCGACACGATTGAGCGAAAGCGCGTGGCTCGAAACTTCCATGGCCACGAGTCCACTTTCGGAAATGGCCTTTGCTTCGTCTCGAGCATCGCCTAAGTATTCGGCCAAGTCAGGAGCTTCAGGAGTGGTGCGGGATCCAGTCAGGGTTCCAATCACCGTTACTGGTTTTCCGGCAACGCGCATGATGGCGCCAAGCATCTGGGTAACGGTGGTCTTTCCGTTGGTTCCCGTCACGCCACACATCGTGAGTGACGCAGCGGGATTGCCCTTCAGAAAATGTGCGGCGACTGCCATTGTGTGGCGCAACTGCGATCGGTTCACCACGAGCTGTGGAACATCAAGGTCAAGCGCGTGGTCAACCAACAATGCCGAGGCACCAGCGGCAACTGCGTCGGCGGCAAAGTCGTGTCCATCAGCGCTACTGCCCGCAACACAGCAGTAGAGATCTCCGGGTTCAACCTTTCGAGAATCCGCCGTGGCCCGAGTGAGCGAAACGTTTTCTAAGGTGCCAACGGTTTCGGAAACGCCGAGCTGCTTGGCCAAGGTGGTGAGTGCAGTGGTCACAGCCCACCCGTCACGTCGCCAGCTGCCTTACCGACCTTCACAATCTTGGTTGGCGCACCAACCGTTGACGGGATGTTGTAGCGGTGCAACGCGTAACTCATGATTGATGAGAACACGGGCGCTGCGACTTCTCCACCAAAGTATTGAGGAGTTGGTCGATTGATCACCACAATGGCGGTGAGCACTGGGTTTGAAGCAGGTGCAAAGCCAACGAAGCTGGCGTTATAGGCGCCTGGGATATAGCCACGAATGTTTGAATATGGAATCTGTGCGGTGCCGGTCTTGCCGGCAACCGAGTAGCCGGGAACTACTGCATTGGTTCCCGTTCCGGCAAGTACTACTTCTTTCAGCATTGCGGTGAGTTGTGCGGCAACACCTGGCGAAAGCACTCGATGAGTTGGTGACGCAGGCGTTGGCGTCACGCTCTGGTCTTGTCCAACAAGACCACGGACAAGCCGTGGCGCAACAAAGACGCCGTTGTTGGCAATGGCGTTATAGGCGTCGAGCATCTGCTGGGCAGTGACGGAGTCCGTCTGGCCAATCGCCAAGCTGACATAGTCCGTCGACGACCACGTCGAAGAGGTCACGGTCAATCCTTGCGATTCGCCGGGGAGCTTCAGCCCTGTTGGCACGCCAAAACCCATGCGTTGCGTCCATGACAACATGCCGGCTGCGCCAACGCGCTTTGCGATTTGGTAGGTACCAAGGTTGGACGACTGCGCAAGGATGTCGGTGGCACTCATCTTGAGCAGTCCGTGCTGTTCAGCATCATGAAAGACGTACTTGTCGATCTTGATTTGATCCGGTACCAAAAAGGTTGATTTCGGGGTGATCTGTCCACCTTGCAATGCTCCCGAGAACGCCACGATTTTGAACACCGAACCAGGCTCGTACGCCTGGGTGACGGCCAAGTTGTTCATTGCTTGCTGGATGCCTGGCAGGACCGGCGTCTTTGACGTAATCACCGGTGGAACAGGCACTGCGCCGGCATAGGGAGTTTGTGTTGTGTTCACCAAATTGGCCTGCGCCAGGATCTCACCGGTTCGCGTGTCCATCACAATTGCCGTACCGGAAATCGCATTGCTTTTCAGTAATTCCTCGCCAAGCGCACGCTCAGTTTGAAATTGCAAGGGAACATCAAGGGTCAATTCAATTCCTTGACCAGGAACCGCCTTGACGACTTCGACGGGACTTGCCTGTGGCAACACCATTCCATTGGGCGACTGCAACACTCGAGTTTGACCAGCTTTTCCAGCCAAAAGCGAGTTGTAGGCATACTCAAGTCCACCGTTACCGTTGCCTTGCCAGTCAAGGGTTCCAAGCACTGATCCGCCAAGGGAGAGATTTGGCGAAGAGCGAGGATATTGCGTGGTCACCGCAATGCCTGGCAGAAACAACACATGCATTGCCTTATGGGCAACTTTTTCGCTCACGTCGGTTGCGAGCACCACTTGGCCACTACCGGGACCTTTGCGGGAAAGTTTTTCAATGAGGCCAGCCAAGGCGGCTTCGCCCTTTAGTCCAAGCAGCGGCGCCAGCGCCTTTGCCACTTTGACCGGCTCGTCGATTTGCGAGCAATCTGCTTGCAGCGTCAATCGAGGTGACGACAGCGCCAAGATTTGGCCATTGCGGTCAAAGATGCCACCTCGAAGGGCAGGTGTCGTGGTCGTGCGGAGCAATTCTGCTTGACCAGCAGCGGAAAGTTCTGGGGAGCGAACGACTTGGAGATGGACCATTCGCAGGACAAGCGCAAGCATCGCGAGCAGCAGCAAGAGGCGGACAATGGCAAGGCGACGCTGACCAAATGAGCGCCTTGTTGCTTGAGTGGGAGGTCCTTGACGTCGACCAGACGACCCACTGGTTTGCGCAGGCTTTGCGACGTGGCGCGTTCGAGTAGTAGAAGGTGCCCTCGTGATAGCAGGCTGAGGTCGACGCGAACTCATTGTCCAACCGTTGGGGGAAGCGCTCCAGTAGCCGTGTGTTGTTGCGTGCTTGAGGTTGCAGCAGTCGCAACTGGCGCTATTGGCGAGGTGGGCGTCGTCGTTGTCCCAGTCGTTGCATCTGAAGGTGCCCCAGGTTGCGCTGGCGTCACTGGAAGTGGTGCCGGAGGCACGAACTTCGGCTCATAGACATAGGCAATGGGGCGAACTGGGGTGTCAAGCGAAACGGCGGGAACCTCGACAATCGCCACTGGCGGAACCAAGCGGTTTGCGGCGACTTGATCGCTCGTGATGCGAAGCGGCGACTGCATTGTCTCGACTTTGAGCAGGGCTTTGTCGTGCGCCAGGCTCTCGGATTGGACTTGCGCAGTGATGGTGGTCAGCGCCATTTGGCGCTCGGTTAACACGCCATAGCCAACAATGATGAAGGCCAGTGTTGCTGCCAAAATCATCGGTCCAAGCACCATGGGGTTGACGAGCCATGACGGCGCTGATGCCGGGAGCGGCACAACCGTAAAGAGGCGACGTGGTTGGGATTCATGGCGAACTCGCCGTTGAGCGGGGACGCGAACTTGCGCGGGGGCGGCTGGACTCATGCGTCGTGTCCTTCTTCCAACTTGACGACGGCACGGAGCCGGACGCTCTCGGCGCGGGGATTCACCGCGATTTCTTCCTCAGTGGCACCAAGGGAGCCGCCGTGGAGCTTTGCCACCACTGGTGTTGCCCCACACACACAAGGGAGTTGTGCTGGGCAGGTGCAGCCACCGGTCATGGCTGCCTGGAAGGCACGCTTGACCATTCGGTCTTCACCGGAGTGGTAACTGAGCACCACGCAGCGTCCACCAGGAACAAGGGCACCAAGCGCAACGTCAAGAGCAATTGCGAGTTGGTCGAGTTCGGCATTGACGGCAATGCGGAGTGCTTGGAACGTTCGCTTGGCTGGGTGTCCACGTCGGCGAACCGCTGCTGGCACTGACTGCGCCACAATTTCGGCGAGTTCACCTGTGGTCGCGATAGGCCGAGCAGCAAGAATCGCCTTTGCAATTCGCCGTGCGAGGCGATCTTCCCCGTTCTCGCGAAGTAGGTCAGTGAGCGCGTCGAGATCAATGGTGTTGATGAGCTCCGCTGCAGTCTGTCCTCCTCGCTGATCCATCCGCATATCAAGCGGCGCATCGGCGCGGTAGCTAAATCCACGGTCAGGGTCATCGAGTTGTGGCGAAGACACTCCGAGATCAAACAAAATGCCAACAACTTGCGGTGGGTTGCCATCGACGTCAGTAGGCCACGGTCCATGACCAGCCAACCCCGCAGCAATGACCTCACCAAGCGCATCAAATCTCGAGGAAACAACGACGGCACGGTCGCCAAATGGTGCGAGACGTTCAGTCGCTGCGGCAAGCGCCACTGGGTCGCGGTCAATACCAAGAACACGTAGGTCACTTCGAGCCTCAAGGAGCGCTGCGGCGTGACCAGCCCCACCAAGGGTGCAGTCGATCACCACCCCGGCTGGCACCGAGGAGAACAAGTCCAAAACTTCTGCAAGCTGGACAGAGCGGTGATTGAACGTTGGGGCCATCTGCAGCCCCTCGACCGAGGTTGGCGCTTCGAGGATTCGAAAGCGCCACTCGGGGAAGAGGGCGGAGGAGAGATCTTCAACCGGGACGGTCGAAAGGCTGCGCATGGTCTCAGCGTTGGCGGGGTGTTGCAATGTGCGCGTGGACCCGAGGGTGCTCACGCTTGGATACCTCCTTGTGTGTCGTCAATCAGCAGTACTCGACGTTCGAAATCCTTTGGATTCCACAACTCAATGTGCGAATAGGTGCCAGAGATCTGCACCGGTTGACCAACGGTCAAATGGGCGAGCTCGCGCAACTTCACCGGAATGGCAATTCGTCCCTGGCTTGGTTCGACTTCAACCTCAGACGAAAACGACGAAAGTCGGCGAAAGAGGCGGTGCTCATCTTCTGGGGCACTGATGTCTGGCTGGAGCGCCTTCATGGATCGGTGGAACTCTGCCGCGGTCCAAAGCTGCAAGACATCATCTGACGAGAACACGAGGTAGCCCTGCCCGTTAAAGGCATCGCGAAACTTGGCAGGCAGCACAAGGCGACCCTTTGCATCCAAGTTGTGCTCACTCATGCCTACGAACACTTCGTCCGCCCCACTCCCTGCCCGAGATTCTCTACCTCTGGACTTGTAGTGACACCTTAACCCACTTTTCCCCACCGCGCCACTCTTTTGCGCCACATCGCCCCACGAAGTGAGCAAACCGCCCCACTTCGACGGCAATGTTGTGCGTTTTCGATCAACGACGCGATGGGCGTGACCAATCCTTGGAACGCAGAGAAGCAGTGCCGCCCAAGATTGGACGCGAAGAATTCACACGGCGTGGTGGGTGGTTCGTGGTCAGGCTCTCCCTGACTGGTTCAACGAGTAGGACTACGAAGCGGTGAGGTACGGCTCCCAAAGCGGATGCATCGGGCGATCGCCTCGGACGAATCGATGGTTCGGGCTTGGTGCTTGCGGAGCAATGCGGAGTGACCAACCAAGCTCATGCAGCAAGCGGTCACCTTTCTCGGCGTTGTGGGGGCGACAGGCAGCAACGAGATTGGTCCACGTCGATGCCCCTCCCCTACTTCTTGGGACAATGTGGTCAACGGTCTCGGCTGTTTCGCCGCAATAGCCGCAGCGATGCCGATCGCGACGCAGTACGCCAAGTCGAGACGGCGGAGGGGTCCGTGGCCGTCCGGTCTTGACCATGGTGTGCAGTCGCAAGATTGAGGGGATCTCAATCACCATGGAGGCGCTACGAAAAACTGGCGGGGCTTCTTCAGCAGCGACAGATTCTGCTCGACCAGCCAAAAGCAACGTGACAGCCCGACGATCTCCAACGACGGCCAACGGCTGGTACGACGCATTCAGCACAAGCACCTCGTTGGCCATTTGAACTAGGGCCTCGGCTTCATGTGCTTTGACCACCGCAGGTAGCCAAGCACTTGCTCATCA
This sequence comes from Acidimicrobiaceae bacterium, assembly GCA_947447225.1. Classification (GTDB taxonomy): domain Bacteria; phylum Actinomycetota; class Acidimicrobiia; order Acidimicrobiales; family RAAP-2; genus CAIQEU01. The sequence goes on along the minus strand of CANFJV010000025.1, from coordinate 5,948 downwards.
CTCAAACGGCCGGCTCCATCACCCCCAAAGACGGTGACCTTTCGGAAGTTCCAGTACCCCTCACCAGGGAGGGGAAGAAACGGCGGCGTTTTCCACCAGCCGTTCTTGGCTATTCGAAAACCTGATCGAAGTCCTTCGAACCAAAGGCTCGGGTGCACGACGACCACGCGAGCAATCTGTACAAGATCTTTTCGCATGTCGACTCGGTTCATGTCCATCAACCTACTGACCCCTGGACGAGTCCGACTTACTCGTTCTCATCTCGACGGAATCGGTCTTTCAACCAATCGCGTGCGTCATGAATACGGTCTTCAACCCCTGCTGCTCCCGACGGAGTGTCGTCGGTGAGCGAACGGGTGAGGTCATGCCAACTCGCCCGGCCCATCGACCGGAGGCTTTGATGGATCAGCAGAGCCGAAGCGAACATGATCGCTACACCAAAAAAACCGAGTGCTGGCGAAATCGTGAAGCAGACCAAAAGGACAATCAGTCCGCCAACAAAGCCAAGTGCGCCCCATTTCAGGCGGCGACCGGCGTGCCGATAAATCGTTTCGTTGCGAACCTTTTCAGCGAAGCCCGGGTCTTGAGCCGAAAGCGACGCCTCAAGCTCTTGCAAAATGCGCTGTTCGTGCTCTGACAGTGGCATTGCTTGTCCTCCTACAGCCGCAAACTCTGGCTCCCTCCACCATAGCCACCGATGCTCTGCCTTTGCAGCGCAGTGTCCCAAGTTGGAACATTGGTGAGGACTAACCTCGCCTCATGGCAACCGCACAACTCACCGCAGGCGCTCCGCGCCGTCATCGCATCCGTACTGTTACGACCTGGATCCTGATTGTTGCAACTGGACTCATTGTTCCTCTGGTCGTGACCGGGACCTGGGCGCTTCGTACGGTGACCAACACAGATAACTATGTTGCGACCCTTGCTCCGCTGGTGGAGAACCCCGCCGTGCAAGATGCCATGACCACGACCGTTGTCGACAGTTTGTTTGCCGCCGTTCACGTCCAAGACCAAGTGGCTTCCCACTTGCCAGGGCCTTCGTCCGCGTTGGCTGGTGCCATTACCTCAAGCATCCGACGAGAGGCAGAAAAGGTGGTCCATGCGGTCATTGCCTCTCCGGCATTCGCCACGGTATGGAATGCCGAGAACCGTCTCACCCACAAAATGGCCGTATCGATCTTGACCGGAGACAGCGCCTCGGCATCGAACAAGTTGAGCCTTTCAGTTCAAGCCCTTGCGCTGAAAGTCATCGCTGAACTCGATAAGCGCGGCATTACCTTGTTTGACCCAATTGTCATCACCATCAACAAACTCGCCGATAGCGGAATTGTGTTGGCCACGACCGAGCAGCTCCACACGGCACAGACGGTCTTCCACTACGGCATCACCTTGCGAGGAGTGCTTCCTTTTGTGTTACTCGCCGTTGTGGTTCTTTCGTTGATTCTTGGCCAGAACAAGCGCCGCACGGGTCTTCGCGTTGCTGCTGCCGGGCTTGTTGGGGTTGTCGCCTTGAGCGTCGTGCTCAGTTTTGGGCGCTCCACCTTTGTTGGTGCGGTCCCAGATAAGTCCCAAGCAGTCGCCGATGCCGTCTGGACCACGTTGCTTCGAGGCCTCAGTTCCGAGATCCGACTCCTGTCGGTGTTGTTCGCCCTCATTGTTGGCCTTACGTGGCTCCTTGGCACCTCCCCAACGGCGGAGAAGTTGCGGGGAGGACTTCGTCGCTCTTTGGCCTCAGGACAAGCACACGCTATTGAAGCCAGTCACAGCGACCTCGTGGTTCATGCACGGAGAGAAGTTGCTGACCGTCGTGGCCTCGTCGCCGGAATTATTGGCGGCATTGCCGGATTCATTGTTATTTTCTCGTCATCGACCACCGTTGCTTGGTGGACGCTTGGCATTGCCGTGGTGTTGATCGTGGCGCTGTGTGCGCCACTGCTCAAAAAGGCCGCTTGACCTAGTCCTTCTGTTGGCGCTTTTTGCTCCGCCGACCTAGGACGAAACCAACCACGCCGCCAAGAGCGGCGGACAGCACAATGACCGTGATCACCTTGGTCTGGTTGTGATAGCCCCAAAAGGAAATTGTCACATCAGTTGAATTGGCCACAGCAAACCACACGAGCAGGATCACTGCCGCACCGAGGCCCATGAGACCGAAGTCTGCAGCCCGTCGTGGTCGACGCAACTTTGGTTGGTGTGCTTCGTTGTTTTCCTTCATAGTGAACCTTCTCTCTACTGCATAGTTAGCACGGCTTCTTCGCAACCTGCGGGAATCAACCTGAGTTGGGGTCGTGGTCGTGGTAGAGAAGTGGCGCAAGAACAAGGGGGCACCATGGAACCAATCCGAGGAACTGAAACCATTTGGGATCTCGTCGCAGCGAGGGCTGTGGCATCGCCGAACCAACCGATGTTGTTCGACCAATCAGGACGTAGCGTCACCTTTGGTGCGTTCAAAGATCTCTGTGAGCGCGTTGCTGCTGGCCTGCTTGCTGAAGGCATCACGCAAGGTGCGACCGTGTCGTGGCAGCTGCCAACGCGCATTGATGCCGTGGTGTTGTCCATGGCGCTCGCCCGACTCGGCGTCATTCAAAACCCCATCCTTCACCTCTACAGAGAGCGTGAAGTTGGCTTTGCCCTTCGCCAGACGGGTTCGTCGCACTTCTTCACCGTTGGCAACTTTCGTGGCACCGACTTCCTTGAGGTTGCAGCGAAAGCCACTGCAGCACTCGATGACAAACCACGCATCATCAACATTGATTTGGGACTTATTGAAGGCGACCCTGCGACCTTGCCGGCTCCCCCAACGAGCGGCACCACCGTGCGGTGGATTTACTACACCTCAGGTTCAACGGCCGATCCAAAAGGTGTGCAACACACTGACCAGACCCTCATGGCCGGTGGTTGGGGGCTCGCCAAGGCACTTGACATGTCGCCGAGTGATGTTGGCTCCATCGCCTTTCCCTATGCCCATATTGGTGGACCCGACTATCTCGTCACGATGCTCACCTGGGGCTTTCCAGCGGTATTGCTCGAGGCCTTTGTCCTTGATGATGCGTTGCCACTGTTTCGTGAGCGCAACGCCACAATGGTCGGAGGTGCGAGTGCCTTCTACATTGCCTACTTGGCCGAGCAACGCAAAAATCCTGGCACGCCAATCTTGCCAACCCTGCGGTTGATGTCAGGGGGTGGATCAGCCAAGCCACCAGAACTGCACTTCGAAGTCCGTGACGAAATTGGTGGCCGTGGCGTCGTCCATGGCTACGGCATGACCGAAGTCCCAATGATTGCCAATGGGTCACCACACGACACTGACGAACAACTCGCCAATACCGATGGTGCGCCAATTGATGGCGCTGAGGTGCGCATTGTTACCCTCGATGGCCGAGTCGCTGCCCCTGATGAAGAAGGTGAAATCCGGGTGAAGGGCCCCATGGTGTTTGTTGGCTACACCGACCCATCGCTCAACGCCGATGCCTTTGATGACAACGGGTATTTCAAAACAGGCGACCTCGGCAAGCTCCGAAGCGACGGACATCTCACCATCACTGGGCGCTTAAAGGACATCATTGTTCGAAAGGGCGAGAACATTTCGGCAACCGAAGTCGAGAACTTTCTCTACACCCATCCAAAAGTGGCAGAGGTTGCCGTCATTGGACTGCCCGATGCTGAACGTGGTGAACGGGTCTGTGCGGTTGTTTGCTTGGCTGACGGCGTCGAGCCACTGACCTTGGACGAAGTGCGGGCGTTTTGCCAGCAAGGTGGCCTCATGATCCAAAAGACGCCGGAGCAGATTGAGATCGTCGACGAGATGCCACGTGCTGGCACCGGCAAAATCGTGAAGCGCACCTTGCAAGAACGTTTCAGCGGATAACGCCTAGAGATCTCCGGTTGCGAGGTCGAGGACTTCCAAGTCGTGCTGGTCAAACGAACGCGGACGATCTGACAGCGTTCCACGAGGAACAAACCAGCTAATGGCAAATGCAACAATCGCGATCGGGATGCACCAGGTGAACACGGTCGCAACGGAGTGTGCCACTGCTTCAGCAAGGCCTGCTTGGACGTCGACGGGCAAGGTCGTGATTACCTCGGGCGTCAGTGTTGCCGGATCCACGCCGACCGGCAACGGCACCCCATGCAGTGCGAGTTGGAGGTTTCCCGGAAACACGTTCTCATAAATCGCACCGAACACTGCGGCACCGAAGGTGCCGCCAATGGAGCGGAAGAACGTCGATCCTGACGTCGCAACGCCGAGGTCCGAATACGGCACCGCATTTTGCACCGCAATCACCATGACTTGCATGACAAATCCCATGCCAACGCCGAAGACCACCATGTCAACACTGAGCACGAGGGTTGACGTGGTCACGTTGACGAAGTGGAAACCGCAAAGACCCAGCACCATCAACCCCGTGCCGATGATTGGGTACTTGTGATAGCTCGAACCCTTCGCAATCATCTGGCCAGACCAGATTGAGGTGGCAAACATGCCTGCCATCATGGGCAGCAAGTGAAGACCCGAAGCTGTGGTTGATACATGCTGGACAATTTGCAAAAAGACCGGAATGAAGGTCATGGCGCCAAACATGGAAAAGCCAACCGAAAAACCGAGCAAGGCAATGGTGCGAAAAGTTGGGTTGCTAAAGAGGCGAAGTGGCAAAATCGGTTCAACGGCGCGACGTTCCGCGGCAACAAAGCCAACCGTGCCAACAAGTCCAATGGCCAAGAACACCCATTCGATAGTTGAGCCCCATGGATACGTCGCTCCACCAAGCGAGCAGTAAAGAACAAGGGCGCCAACGCCAATGGTGAGGAGTGAAATTCCGGCGTAGTCCACCTTGTGGTCAATGCGCTTGCGCAGGTTTGGAAGCACGACCGCAGTAACCGCCAAGGCAGCCAAGCCAATGGGCACATTGATCCAAAAGATCCATGACCATGACGCATTGTCCGTAATCCAGCCACCGAGAAGTGGCCCGCCAACAGTGGCGATACCAAACATTGCACCAAAGGCGCCGACGTATCGACCACGATCTTTCGGCGCCACGATGTCGCCAATGATGGCTTGCGCTCCGACCAGCAAGCCTCCTGCGCCAATGCCTTGAATGCCACGGGCGATGATCAGTACGTTCATCGTCGAGGCCAGCGCTGCGACCACGCTGCCGATCAGGAAGATGATGATTGCCCCTTGGAAGAAGAGCTTTCGTCCATAGAGGTCACCGAATTTGCCCCATAGGGGCGTCGACACCGTCGAGGTCAGCAAGTACGACGTCACAATCCAGGTCAGGTGATCTGCGCCACCAAGGTCGCCAACAATGGTTGGCAACGCCGTTGAAACAATGGTCTGGTCGAGTGAGGCCAAGAACATGCCAACGACGAGACCCATATAGACGAGCCAAATTTGTCGCTGCGTCAATGCAACCCCACCAGGGGCCATTGGCGCCGTCACTGTTGCACCGATTCGACGTCAGTCGACGCGAGGGGAACAATCTTCGAGGGCCACCAATTCCACCGTCCAAGGAGCACAACAAGCGTCGGCACGAGCACCGTGCGAACAATGAAGGTATCCATCAAGATGCCAGCGGCCAAGCCATAGGCAACGGCATTAAATGCCGACGAACCTGACCCGCCGGAGGCGCCAATGACGATGCCAAACACGACGAAGGTTCCTGCCAGCACAAGCCCGGCAGACGTCACAGTGGTGCCCGTGGTGCCAATGGCGGTGATGACGGCTTGCTTCAGTGGTTGCTTTCTCGCTTCTTCACGAATGCGAGTCATGACCAAGATGTTGTAGTCCTCGCCAAGTGCGAGCAAGAACAAGAACAACATGAACGGCAAGAAGTAAATGAGGCCGGTTTGGCCTCCAATCTTCATGAACACAATCACGGCAAAGCCGAGTGACGCTAAGTAGCTGAGCACGACGGACGCAATGAGATAGAGCGGTGCAATAAGGCTTC
>CANFJV010000024.1 GCA_947447225.1 Acidimicrobiaceae bacterium | reverse complement strand
GTTGCAACCCGTGCCCGCGCCAATTGGGGTGACGATTGCGACGAGGTTGCCATTTGCATCAAAGGCGTTCGTCGTCACGCCGCGGGCGGTGCTCGGTCCGGCTGGCGTTATGGTCTCGACATTGTGGCCCACTTCGTCAAAGGAGTAGTAGGTCACCCCATCGCACGTTGTGGTCGTCAATGGGTTGCACGACGTTGGTGTGGCGGGGCTGAACGCAACGGTGCCGGGGTTGGTGGTGGCGACGAGTCGTCCGTCTTGGTCGTAGTAGTTGAGCGTCGTTTGGTTGAGCGAACCAAGTGGCGGATTGGCGCAGTTCGCGGTGCCCGACACCACGAGCGGTGTTGACCAGCAAACAGTGCCACTGGGGTTGTAAGCCGAAGTTGAACCCGTCGTCACTGTGGCGTTGGTCGAGATGGTTGAGAGGGTCTCGCCGTTGGCGTCATAGACCGACGTCGTGGTGGTGCCAGTCTCATCAGTGGAACTCGCAACATTGCCCATTGGGTCATAAACCGTGGTGGCAACTGAGACTCCTGATCCTGACGCAGTTGGCTGTGCAGCGGTGGTGACGTTGCCAGCGGCGTCGCTCAGTGAAAACGAGGCTCGTGGGCACAAAGCAACGAGGGACCGGAGCGAACACGACCCAACGAGCGCATCAGCAGGAGCGGTTGCCTGCGTCGTGCCGAGCGAGGTTGGAATGGTGATGGTGGTCCCTCCACTTGAATCGGTTGTTGCCACCGTGTTGCCATTTGGGTCAATGAACGAGCGCGTTGTTGGACCAGGGGTTGAACTCTTGGTCGCTGGTGCCGCTGAACTCGTCACCACCCCAAGTTCGTTGTAGGTGGTGTAGGAGGTGTGAGGGCAGGCGGACTGCGTCAACGGGTCACACGTCGCCGGGTTGCCGAGCGGGCCAACTACCGCAACAGGGTCATTGTTGGCGTTGTAGAACGTGAAGGTGGATCCGCCCGAAGCGTTGCTCGCAGTGGCGGTGATCGTTGGAGAACCGTAGAGGTTTCGCGACAACGTCGCGGCGACGTTCGGCGTTGGCGTAGTCGGGCAATTCGACAGACGTTGCCCCGAGCTGTAGGCCGCTGGGCTGAGGGTGGCACACAGATTGCCGTTTGCGTCATAGGCCCGCATGCTCACGTGCCCAAGCGGGTCAGTGGTCAAGGTCGAATCGCCTGCAGCGTTGTAGGAGTACAGCGTCGCATGGGTGGCGGAGCAGCTCGTGAGCGGACCGTAGGCTGCCACTTCGTTGGCGTCTCGTGACGCACAGAGTTGACCGGTTGCGAGGTAAAAGTTTGACGTCACCGCCGGAGGCGTCCAGCTATTTGTTGCCGGTGTCGTTGTTGACGTCACTCGACCGAGCGCGTCGTAACTCGCAGAGCTCACGTTCCCAAGAGGGTCCGTTGAAGCACTCACCTCGTTGAGCGGGTTGTAGATGTAGTCCGTCTCATTCCAACTCGCCGCATCAGGTCCCGGGGTCCACATCGACAGCACATTGCCAAGCGCGTCGTAGCTCATGAGCGACACGTCAAAGGTGTAGAGACCAGCGAAACCTGTGCCTGCTCGAGCACCAATGGTCTCAACGGGCATCAACGTGAACGGGTCACGGAGAGTCGTGGCTGAACTTGCGGCAATGGCAGTTGGATTGACGAGTTTTGACGCTGTTGGTCCATAGCCTTGTTGCTCCGACGCCAAGGTGAAGTTGACGTAGCGATCAAGGGTCACGTTCGCTCCACTCAGTGCCGTGCCATGCACCAAGTTCTCATTCGTTGTTGGGTCACTGACCACGACCGTGCCGTTGCCGCTGAAGAGGTCTTGATCAACGTAGGAGAACGTCGTCGTTGGTCGAAACGCGCTCGTGCCCGAAGTCCCCTCACCCGTCACGAACGGTGCTTCGACCTCTGTGACCCAGTTGAGTGAACCAACAGACGTCGACGCGTAGGTGATGGTGGTGGCTTCATTTCCCACTGCACCATTGACCACCGTTTGTGGCGTCCACCAACTGACGAGGAAGTGGTTGACATAGGCAAAGCGCCAGGTCGCAGATGACGTGGCATTGGCCAAGGTGATCGCGCTCACGTCATATCCAGTCGCTGCGCTGCCGGTGAGCACATAGGTGACCGTGCGACCAGTTGGGTCTGTGGCAACGGTGCAAGAGGCAACTGCGAGCGACCCGGTCGAGGTTGGACAACTCGCCGAGCCAGCTGACGGGTAGGAGAACGACACACTTCGGCCAGAACCACTGACGCTTTGCAGGCGACCAGAGACGTAGGAGAAGTTCTGGAGATTGCCAGAGCGATCGGCTCGAGCAACCACTTGGTGTTTCGTCGATGTCGCGTCGAAGTAGTCAACCTCGCCCGACAACAAGTAGGTCACCTTCCAACATGCACCTGAAATGGCAACGGGACAGGTGTTGTAGGTCGTGAGCGAGCTTTGACTCCACGGTGGTGCCTCATAGCCAGCAGTTGGGCACGAGGTGCCACTGCTCGACGGGTTGAACGCGGCAACGGTTCCGTCTACTTGGGTGACTTGAATGCGACAGGGGAAGAGTCCTGAGTTCGGATTCTGGACCGATCGAGCACCGACGCTCAGGCGCCAACCCATTGCCAGATCAGGCTGGTTCGTTGTGGTGTCAAGACCATTCATGATGCGCGCCGAGTCATAGAAGGCCGACAGGTCAATGGGTAGACCAACTGTTGGCAGCGACAGTGACTGCAGCGAGAACGCGTAACTGCGAAGTGCGGTGCTCGTCCCCGCTCGCACGCCAACAGCATCTTTTGGCGTGCCATCACCATGGAACGCGACGACGGTCGACGCTGCTCGAATGGAAGGGTTTGATCCACCATTTTGGAGTTCTGTCCACCCAATTTGCCCCGGATAGGTGAGCGTTGACGACAGCGTCAACGATGACGACGTTGGACTGACAGCGAGGCCAGCGGCTGCGGCACCAACAGTGGTCTGCAGCAACGCGCCAGAACTCGCGAGCAGCATCATGAGCGCTGCAGGCTGGAAGTAGGCACCACTCACTCCAACGCAGACGAACTGGCCATCTGGGGTCACGGCGTTCGACGTTGGCTGAGTTGACGCAGTGGTGGAGAACACCGTGAATGGTTTGAGCGGGTCTGAAAGATTGATCCCAGAGGTCTGCCAGGTCGTTGCATCAGTCACATAGGCAACGGCTGCAGTTGGCGACAGCGACAGGGCAATGGGATTGGTTCCAGCCATGAGAGCTGGGTCAGGGTCACTGGCAAGTTGACCAGACGTTTGAATGGGAAATTGAAACAGCAGTGGCTGCGACGGGTTGCCGTCCAAGACCACCACACTTTGCCCAGTTGGTGAGGCAATCACTTGGAGGGGTTTCGTGAGCGAAACAGAAGACCCGCTCGGTGGATTGTCATGGAGCGAACTCGCAGGTTGAAAGACCGGTGAGTTATAGAACGCGCCATAGGTGCTCCGACGCAGACTCGTGATGCCTCGAAGCGTCCCGCTCGCAGCGACATCGGCGACGTAGACAAAGGACCCGTCTGCGGTCAACGACATCGACAGCGGCGTCATGGCAGTTGCCCCATTGAGGAGAGCCACCTGAGTCACCGTGCCGTAGGTTGGCGACTGCGAGGTCGAGACGTCAAAGCTCTCAACTGCACTGTTGGCGCTATCACCCAGCACCATGGTGTCACCCGACGGGGACAAGACCACACTCGTGAGCACCGGCCGATGTGCGAGTGCACCGCTCGCAACCGTGAACGAGGCAAGAGCTGGGTCAAGTCCAGTGCCAAAGCGCGCGGTTGCGTTCATGGTGATCACCGGTCCACCTGAGCCAGTGAGTCCTTGGCTCACGACGTAGACGTATTTGCCATCTGGGCTTGGCACCACCGCAACAATGTCACCGCCTCCACTTGAGAGGCCGTCAACGAGTCCACCAGTTGACGAATCAACAACCACGACAGAACTCGTGTCAATTGCATAGGTGTTGTAGTGAATGAACGAGCTCACGGGTGTGGCAATGGCCACCACTGATCCATCTGCGACCGAAACATTCCTTCTCCCCGAGGTGCCCGTCGCCATGGTGAGAAAGTCCGTGGCTGAAGGCGCCCCATCGCCAACGACGAGCGTTCCGGCGTCATCAGTCAACGCCAAGACATTTGATGACGCCGTTGTGGTTGAAAAAGAAATGGCATTGCTCGTGAGATCAACCGAGGCCAAGTTGTTCGTCGACGAGGTAAGGCTGACAAAGGCTCGGGTCTCACCGGCATTGACCTTGAGGTCATTTGGCACGGCAGGCAACGTTACGAGCTGGGTAATGGTGCTGCCATTTGGGTAGGTGCCCGTGAAGCGATAGAGGCGCTTTGCTGCAGCGTTCGACGTTGCGACGTAGAGGTCTCCGCTCGCTCCGACAGCCAGTGAATCCGGGTTGAACGTTGAGGTGCCGGTGTAGGTCGAACCAGTTGGTTGGGTGAGCGGTGACGTAGTTGCCTGATTTGAGAAGAAGTAGATCTTGTGTTGGCTTGGTGAAGCGACGTAGACGTTTTGCCCATAGGGGTCAAATACTGCTTGAGTCAGCACATTTGCCGTTGACCCAAAGGTTGAAATGGTCTGCACTGCAGATCGAGAAGAAATGTTGATTGCTCGAATTCGTGCCGCTGTGCCAGCTGCATTGGTGTCGGTCACCACAGCAATATCGTTCGCGGTATTTGTTGCAACAGAAGTGGCGAGTGTGCCGCCAAGAGAAAGAGTCTTAACAATCACCTTCTTTGCTGCATCAATGAAGGTCAATGAGTCAGCGTTTGAACCCGTGGCATTGCTCACCACCAAAAGCATTGGATCATCAGTCGGACTCGCACTTGCCAGTGGACTTGGTTGCCAGAACGCCATAGCTGTTGGGACAAGCCCTGTAGGCAAGTAGATCGGTGAGCCAAGGAGTTGGCCGGTTTGGAGATTGAAGGGCTCAACAGCCCCAATTGATGAAAGTGCAAGCCAGCCAATTTGGTTCTGTGACACCGGAATGAGCACCGGTCCAGTCGTTGCTGCTTGACGGGTCACGGTCGTCTTGGCAACTCCACCACGATGCCAAGGAGCATGGGTTCCATGTGGTGAAGCAGGAGTTACAGCGAATGCCGGTGTAGTTGGAACAACAATGCCAATGGCCACCATAGAGATGGCCATGAGCGAAAGGAGTGCTTTCGAAAATGCGAACTTCAGACGAAAGACTGTCGGGAAAAATATTGAGGAAGTTGTCATAACAGATCAGAACCTAGACAAATGTTGTGACATTCGCTCATCTGTCAAACGTGCGATCGAGAAACGAGTGACTTCTCCCAGATCAGCCCTCATTATGTGAACTAGAAAACTTAAAGGTGTCGGCGGGACTGCTGAAGATTTGGTTTCCATTTTCTGACGTGAGTCGTCTCGCCTAGAGAAGCCTCATCTCTTCGATCTCAAAGCCTTCAACTGACAGCCACGATGACAGCCTGAGGAGAAGATTGAGGGAGTTGCTGGCGGACGTCGGTGGAGAAGAAGAGTCCTCTGACCAGGACAAGCACACTTCAAGGGACTTTGATGGACCTGAAATCGTTCCTCCCAAGGTGCCGGGATCGAGACCCGGGCGGCCCACAAAAGTGCAGGTCACCGACTTGTGAGATTTTCGCAAGGCTTGAGTGACAGCCAAATTGACAGCCAAGGCATCAGTTTCTCGTGGACGTTGGTGGACGGTTTCGCAGATTGAGGGGCTGTTTTCCTTGGGCCTTGCGTCAAACAGCACTTCTCGCATCGCCTCGGCAGCTTTCGCTCGAGAACCAGGCATCAGATGCCCATACACATCCTTCGTGACCCTAATTGAGGCATGTCCAAGTTGTTCGGCCACAACTTCAAGCGGCACGTCTTCTCGCTCGACGCCGCAGTTGAGCTCCACATAGGCCCCTTGCATCCCAACATCGAATCAAAACGAGGCATACTCATGTGCCCTACGATCGAGCGGTGGGAACATTCTCTTCAGCTCCGTTGCTCTTGACGAGTGACTCGCGATGACCGTTGTCCCGAGGCATGTGATCGTCTGTGGTCTTCATGGATTGAGCATTCGCATCATTGAACAATTGCTCGTTAGTGGTTGCACCGTGTCCGTCCTTGACGGTTCTGGCGAGACCCGCTTTACCGACTTGCTGCCTGCCACTGGAGTCACCTACCTCCGTAAAAGCCCTCAACATGAGGAATCACTTCGAGAAGCTGGAATTTCTCATGCTCACGCGGTGATTTGCACACAAGTCGACGAACTCCAGACACTCGAGACGGCGCTTCGGGTGCGAGAACTTCGCCCCGACATTCGACTTGTCGTCGAATTCTCAAATAGAGCAGTCGGTCGTGCTCTTGCCGAGCAGGCCCAAAATGGCGCGATCTTTGACATTGCCTCGCTTGCTGGACCGGCATTTGTGGAAGCCTGCCTCGGGTCGTCTCGTCATCGCATTGCATTAGACGGCACAAATTTCGACGTCATCTCCACCATTGCACCAGAGGGCCTTGCGGCAAGCACAACATTTCGTGAGCTTTATGACGCCCTTGCTCCCGTTGCCGTTCGCTCTGGTGAGCAGACCGAATTCTGTCCTGGTCGAGATCACCAGGTACTCGGCGGTGATCGAGTCTGGCTCCTCGGCGAACCGGAGGAACTGCACGACATTCGCGGCCCTCATGACGGCCAATCCGCACAACTCGTTCGGCAGTCACGAAAACTACGACTCCTTCGAAGAATCAGCTTTTTGGCCGACGATGGGTATCGGGCGCTGTGGTGGATGTTGCTTGCGCTCACGCTGCTCGTCACGATCTCTGCGCTCACCATTCACTTCACCTTTCACACAAAAAGTGGCAACCACTTAGATCTGTTGTCCTCGATGTATTTCTCGGTCGAGACCATCTCGGGAATCGCCTTTGGTGATTACTCCTTCTCGACACAATCACCATGGCTCAAGGTATTCGCCATTGCCGAGATCTCATTGGGACTCATCTTTGTCACGGTCTCATTTGCCCTTTTCACGAACGTGCTCGTTTCACGAAGAATTGAACGAACGCTTGGCCGCCGGCAAGTAACCACCATGTCCGATCACGTGATCGTCGTTGGACTGGGTTCTTTCGGACTCTCCATTGTTGAGCGACTCGTAGCCGTAAAACAACCGGTGGCCGTCATTGAGAAGTCAGAGCACAACCGGTATCTTTCTCGAGCTCGCGCACTTGGCGTGCCGATTCTCATTGCTGATGCAACCCAAGCCCAAACACTGCAGATGGTCAATGCCAAAGAAGCGCGCTCAGTCGCGATTGCGACAAGTGATGACCTCACCAATATTGAAACGGGTTTGGCATTTCGCGAAGTGTTAGATGAGCGATGGGGAGACGCCTCGGTAGCGCTGCGAGTCTTTGATCGAGAACTCGCTCGAATGATGGAATCGGCATTTGGTTTTGAGAACGTCTTGTCAACCGAAGCGATTGCTGCGCCATGGTTTGTCAGTGCAGCACTTGGCCTTGACGTACTTTCGTCATTTAGCGTCGACCAACGCGCCCTTCTCGTCGGACGAGCCATTGTTTCACCCGGTGGCGGCCTCGACGGTCTCGCCATGGAAGAACTCTCCTCGAAAATTCGCGTCATTGCCCTGAAGCATGCCGGGAGCAGTCCCGGAGAACTCGAGTATCCACCTCGACGCGACACCAGGTTCTCACCAGGCGACGAAGCATTTCTCCTCGGCCCAAGTGATGAACTTTTGGCAGTACTGCAGCGCAATCATCACGGTGAAGCCTGACCACCGCGTCGGCTCCATGCGCAACCGATCGATCTGCAAGAGTGCAACGAACGAAATGAGGATTCATGACTCGACGATTTGAAGGGCGAGTGGCCTTCATTACTGGCGTTGCCCGAGGCCAAGGAAGAAACCATGCGCTGGCAATTGCTCGCGAGGGTGGCTCGATCATTGGTGTCGACCTGCCAGAACCGTACTGCTCACTTTCATATGAGACCGCCACCGAAGCTGATCTCGACGAAACCGTTGATCTGGTTGAAGCTGCCGGTGGCGCCATGGTTGCCATGGGTGCAGACGTGCGAAACAAACAAGCCCTTGAAGAAGCACTCGCCATTGGCATGGACCGCTTTGGCCGCCTTGATCTCGTTGTGGCGAATGCGGGAATTTGCTCAGTTCAGCGAGCTGAAGAGGTAACGACTCAACTCTGGTCTGACGTCATCGACACCAACTTGACCGGTGTGTGGAATACCTTCGTGAGCTCTATTGAACCGCTCGCCAACTCAGGTGGCGGGTCGATGGTTGCGACAAGTTCGACTGCTGGCATCAAAGGTCTCCCCTATTTCGGTCCCTACGTTGCCGCCAAACACGGTGTCATCGGCATTGTGCGGAACTTGGCGAATGAGCTCGCTGATCGGTCCATTCGGGTCAACGCGGTGCTTCCTACTGGCGTGGCAACTGAGATGACGGCAGGGTTGTCGGCACTTGGACCACTTCTTGCGGCGAGACCAGAACTCAACGCAATGTTTCAAAATGCACTTCCCGTGCCGATGGTCGATCTCCAAGATGTGACCGAAGCGGTGCTGTTTTTAGGCTCCGATGCTGCTCGCTACATCACGGGTCTTGAACTTACGGTGAATGCCGGTTCAACCATCAGGTAGCGAGGGTTCAACTCGAGTCGTTGCATTCTTTGCCTCAGCCATCGCCGACGAACGTTCGGCTGCTGCCTCGTGATCGCTTTGTTCTTCGTCGGAATCATGTTGCGTGCGCCGAGGGCGACGACGCAGGGTCGAGGTGGACCACAACAGCGCAAGGATCACCACCCACGAAGCGGTCGCAACGATGACTGATGCGGTGCCAAGTGGTGGCGAATACTGAAACACCACGTGATGGGTTCCGGCGGGAACGGTGATCTGTTGGAAGATCTCCTTGGTTATCCCTTCTGGCTGATGAATTGCCACGGATTTTCCATCAATGGTTGCCTTCCACTCCGGCATCGAGAGGACTCGGCGGGTCAAGGTGAGTGGAGTGCCGCAAATCGTTGTCGTTTCATACGACGACGTCACCGTTGCCGAACATGCATCGGTGCCATGAGTTCCCGGCACCCGTCGGATGGAGAAGATGAGGGCCGGGTGAGGCAGTTCGTAGATCTTGGCTGTGTGGTTCGAAAAGACAAGGCGTGGCCCAACTGGCCACTTCGGCCCATGGTGCGCAGGGAAATCAATCCCAAGAACGTCCTTGGCACGAGGAGTAACCACGACGTATTTCACCCCGATTGCCTCATAATTCCTCAAGTTGCGGGTGAGTTCCTCGGCCGGCGTTGGTCCTTCAAGATTCTTTCGGGCAAGCGCCGTAAAGCTCACCGGTGTCACATTGGTGTCGAGGTATTTCTCGACAAAATGCACCCAATTTTCCGGTTGTGGAAGATCATTCACATTGACTTGCGAGGCCGAGAACGCACTGCCGTAGTTCGCTTGGAACGGCCCGAGCGTAAAGAAGCGTTGCGTGCCAAGGTGGGACCGTAAGAACAACACCGGTGTCAGATCTGGTGTCGCACTCGTTGGCGCCGACAGTTGTGGAAGGCCAAAAAGCACAATGGATTCGGTCACCACGACAAGTGCCACGAGCAATCGACCACCATTACCTCGTATGCGCTCAAGACGCGGTGACCCAACCCGGGCAAACTGCAACCAGATCCCGTAGGCAAGACCACACAACAACACCAGTGCAAACGCGGTGCTCCACACCGTGGCAGCGTGACTCGCGTGCCGTACTACGCCAGCTTTGTGGTGTGGAGTCCGGTGCAACGTTGTGGCCGACGACAGCACCATCCAGCTCGACGCCGTGGCAACCACACCGAGCACCGAAACGCCAATCGCAGTGCTGCGCAGTTGCGTCTTCGTGATTCGAAGGCGACCAAGATCATTGAGCCCGAGGCAACACAAAACAACAAGGGCGATCTCCACACTTGGCATGCAGTAGCGAGCGAGCACAATCATCTTGAGCCCAGGGATGGCGCCGAGCACGATGACCAGCGGTGCAAACCCGAAGGCTCGAGCAACCATGACGACAATCCACACGCCAAGTCCAATTCGAAGGCGTCGGTAGGGTTTGCCCACGAGGCCAAGCAATGCCCCAGCGACCACCGTTGCTTGGACGTAGCCGCCAACCCCACCCCATAGTTGTCCGCCGGGAAGACGCACTGCGTTGATCAGGCCAAGGCCATAGGGATACAACAACTGCACAAGGCCTTCGCGTGGCAGCGAGAGGTGGGCGAATTCTGAGGTGTGTGGACCAACCCAGGCGCTGGGGAAATAGGTGACGAATGCAAGCACAATTGGTGCAGCTGCCATAATTCCGACGAGCAGGCCCAGTCCAAGTTCTCGACCTTGCGCCCACATGGTCGAGGAATTGCTTCGGTCCATTCGACACAGCGCCCACAAAAGGACAAGTCCGGCATCGATCGCAGCGGTTTCGGGGAATCCGGCCAAAATCGACAAAGCGAACCCTGCAGCTAGTAGCGCCCAGCGTCCCTTTTTGAGGCTCGCCGTTCCCTCAAGGCAACGCTCAACACCAAGTAGGCACAATGGGAGAGCGACGATTGGCCGAACGGGAGCATTCGTTACCCACGATGCCGCCCCACACAAGGCAACAGCAATCGCTCCAGCGGTCGCAGCAACAAGACCAATGCGAAGTCGACGAAGAAGAAAATAGGTCGCATACCCGGTGCAGCACTCAAGCACCATCAACAGCCCCGACACGCCAAAGATGCTCGAAAGCAACAGTGTTCCGGGGAAGAACGC
This sequence comes from Acidimicrobiaceae bacterium, assembly GCA_947447225.1. GTDB lineage: Bacteria > Actinomycetota > Acidimicrobiia > Acidimicrobiales > RAAP-2 > CAIQEU01. The sequence goes on along the minus strand of CANFJV010000024.1, from coordinate 8,999 downwards.
TCCGCTTTGCATCTCCGCAGCAAGCGGCATTCCAACGCCTTCAAAGGGATTCCACCACGGAAGGTGCCCACCCATAATTTGCATCGCCGCTTGCTTGCCGAGCGCTTGCAGGGTGTAGCCAACGTTCGGATCGGCAAAAGGTTGACCGGGGAGAAGTCCGGCCGACACCTTATTCAGCCCAGCAGTCAATGCAAGTGGATCGCTTTGCACTAGGTGAAGCCATGTTGGCGCATTTGCCAAGAGCACGGCAAGGGTTACCAGGATCAGGGCGTGCGTCGTTGCCGCCTTTGGCGTCAGTCGAGAGTGTCGTTCCACTTGGACGATGGTCTCTGTTTGTTCAATCGACACGAACCTCAAGTATTACAGCCGCACTAGCGCCAGCGAGGGCGCAAAATCTCTCTTTTTGCTGCGTGATCGCACTACGGTTGCCTCATGGTCGACCTTCACCCTTTCGCTAATCATCTTCCCGTCAAGATTCGCTTTGGCGAGGGGGTTGCGATGTCGATCGTCGACGTGGTGAACGAACTTGGCGCCACGAAGGTCTTCCTCATGGTCGATGAAGGGATTGAGCAGTTCAACGACGAAGCCGCCAAGGTGATTTCCCATCTCGAGAATTGTTCACTTAGCGTGATTCGCTTCAACAAGCCAGCCGGAGAGCCAACCTTCGCCATGGTTGACGACGCGACACGTGCACTGGCCGAAAGTGGCGCCTCCGCACTCATCGCACTCGGTGGCGGTTCGGTGATCGACACCGCCAAGGCAGCTCGACTTTGTGCGCAACAAGCCTGCACCTTCGCCGCGTTCATTGAACATCGGCCTGCCTACCGTGAACCAGATCTTGCCCTTGTTGCGATTCCAACAAGTGCAGGAACGGGATCAGAGGTTTCTGGCGGAGCAGTTGTCAGCAACCCAGAAGCGGGAACGAAAAACGGCATTGCGAATGCGACCATGCGTGCGCAATATGCACTTGTTGACCCATTGCTCACCCACTCCATGCCCGCAGCCATGACGGCCAACACTGGCATCGACGCCATTGCGCAAGCCATTGCCGGCATGGTGGCAAGTTGCCGCACCCCAATAGGTGACGCCATTGCCCTAGAAGCCATCGCCATGATGACGCCAGCAATTGTTGCGGCGCAGAGAAATCCAAATGACCGCCAAGCTCGAGCCGCAATGTCGTGCGGGTCAATGATGGCTGGACTCACCATGAACGTCTCTGACTGTTCAGCTGAACACTCGCTTGGCCAAGCTATTGGAGGCCTGACGCATGCTCCCCACGGCCTGACGATTGGACTGGTCTTGGCTGAGACGCTTGACCGTGAACGAGCACATGTTGCTGCACAACTCGAGCGTGTTGCGAATGCAATGGGTGCACCTGTTGATGGCACGAGCGATGGTTCGCGTGCGGTTCGAGCGGTCAAGCAACTCCTCTGCGACCTTGAGTTCCCTGTTCTTCGAGACGTGAAGATCACCGAAGCCGATCTCGACACGCTGACCGATTTGGCGCTGGCCGACTACTTCATCACCATGGCTCCAGCGCCCTGGTCAAAAGAAGAAGTCCGCAACTGCTTCGCTCAAGCACTTCTGCTTGAGCGCCGTTGACCCACCCACTGTTGCTCTGCAACAGTGAGAACCACTGAGCGAGTTTCGTTGTCACTGAGAGGACACCATGGCTGATTTTCCCTATGTTGAGAAATACAGCGTTCACCGGACACTTCCCGAACACGGTCGTCCACGTGCGGAGATTTTGGCAGAGCTGGCCGAAATGGCTCATGGCGAAGATGCGGCGTGGGAGACCGGGAAATGCTCTGGGACCATGTACTGCGGGGACCATGACCACTATGACTTCTTGAACGAAGCCTTTGGACTGTTCAGTCACGTCAACACCTTGCAACGTGACCTGTGTCCAAGCGCAACCAAGTTTGAAGGCGAAATTCTCGCGATGGCGCTTGATCTGTTTCACGCGGACGCCGTCACTGATGGGGACCCTGTTGGCCTCCTCACCACTGGTGGCACGGGCTCCATTCTCCATGCGATGCTGGCCTATCGCGAGTACGGCGCACAGCACCGTGGCATCACGAGGCCCAATGTGGTGAAACCCGAATCGGCACACCCGGCATTTTCTAAGGCATGTCATCTCCTTGGCATGGAACTTCGGATTGCGCCAATCAATTTCGACACCATGCAAGTCGATGTCGATGCGGTAGCGGCACTCATTGATGACCAAACGGTCTGCCTCATTGGATCGGCATCGAATTACGGCTGGGGCACCATTGACCCCATTGCAGAACTTGGCCAACTCGCAACTCGCGCTGGTTGCGGACTCCATGTCGATGGCTGTCTTGGGGGCTTCATCCTTCCCTTTGGCGAAGAACTTGGCTATGACATTGCACCCTTTGACTTCCGGGTCGCTGGGGTGACGTCCATCTCGGCGGACACGCACAAATACGGCTACGCCTTGAAGGGCACCTCAACGCTGCTGTTTCGTGACCGTGCCTACCGAAACGCGCAGTATTTCTTCCAGCCGGACTGGAGTGGCGGCAAATATCACTCTCCTGGCATTGAAGGTTCGCGCTCAGGCGGCATGCTGGCCGCTACGTGGGCGGCAATGGTGGCCCTTGGCCACGATGGTTACTTGGGCTATGCGCGTGACATCTTCCGCACGGCCGACACCATGAAGGCAGCAGTTCGCTCGCACCGTGAACTTCGGATTCTTGGGAATCCCACCTTTTTGTTTAGTTTCACCTCCGATGCTTTTGACATTTACCATGTCAACGACTTCATGCGGAAGCGTGGCTGGCGGTTCAATGGCCAGCAATATCCAAATGCCATCCACATGGCCGTCACCCGGCCACAGACCCAGCCCGGAGTCGCTGAAGCCTTTGCCGCAGACCTCGCAGAAGCCGTTCGCTACGGACTCGACCATGCCGGTGAAAAGGCCACCTCGTCGGCAATTTATGGCGGTGTTGATGGTGGCCCGAGTGATGAAGCAGCAGAATTCATCAACGCCATCATGGGATCAATGCTTGACACCCAAATGTCGCTTCCCCCACAATCTCGGTCCTAACCCATGAGTACCTCGGCCTACGTCTTGGCCATTGATCTTGGAACTGGCGGTCCAAAAGTCGGCTTCGTGTCAACCACCGGCACGGCGAAATGGCAGACCCACGTTCCAGTTGCGACCGAGATGGGCGAAAGAGGCGCCGCAACCCAAGATGCACGGCAGTGGTGGAGTCTCATCTCACAGGCCTCTCGCCGAGGACTCTTAGAAGCCGGGATTGCGCCGAGTCAGGTCATTGCCGTTGGCGTCACGTCACAGTGGGCGTCAATTGTCCCCGTTGATGGAGCCGGCGAGCCGGTTGGTGACTGCATCATGTGGATGGACCGTCGAGGTGGCCGCGACATACGCCAGCGCATTGGTGGCATCGCGGCCGGATACGCGCCTGGCGCCGCTCTTTCGTTTCTTCGACGTGCTGGCGCTCCTCCGTCGCTCGGCGGTGACGACACCGCTGGCCACTTGGCCTATCTGTGCGGCAGTGGACGTGACCTTGGGGACAAGGCGAAGTGGTTCCTTGAACCAATGGACTACCTCTCAATGCGCTTCACTGGTGAAGCAGTGGCCACTCCAGCGTCGATGTGTGCCTCGTGGCTGTTTGACACAAGAGACCCGGGCGTCACGACCATTGATCCAGTCCTCGTCAATCGTCTTGGTCTCGATGCCGACAAACTTCCACGCGTGACGTCGGTTGGCTCAATTGTTGGCCAGGTCACGGAAGGCGCCTCGGCCGCAACAGGACTCCTCGTTGGAACGCCAGTGGTGACGGGGCTTCCAGATTTGCATTCCGCCTGCCTTGGTTCTGGCGCGATTCGAGACTTTCAAGCACATCTCGCGATTTCGACCACCTCATGGTTGAGCTGTCCGGTAACGGCGAAGAAGACCGACATTGCCCATTCCATTGCCACGGTTCCCGGGATCACCAAGGACCGGTATTTGATGGTGAATAACCAAGACAGTGGTGGACGCTGTCTCGACTGGCTCCGCGACCAGGTCCTCGGAACTGGCGGAACACCTCCATCGATTGCGACACTGTTGGAACTAGCAGAAACCATTCCTGCCGGCGCAGGCGGCGTGCAATTCACCCCTTGGCTGGCAGGAGAACGCACGCCCATCAGCGACCGTTACGCCCGCGGTGGACTGAATAATGTTGGCGTCGCAACCTCAGGCGCCCACCTTGTTCGCGCCACCCTCGAAGGGGTTGCAATGAATAGTCGGTGGCTGCTCCACTCGGCCGAGAAGTTCACCAAACACCGATTTGACCAAATCCGGCTCATTGGTGGAGGAGCGCAGTCTCGCCTGTGGTGCCAAATCATGGCCGACGTCATGGACCGAAGCATTGAGCAAGTGGAAGATCCACGCAATGCCAATCTCCGCGGCATGGCACTGTTTGCCGCCATTGCTGTTGGCGAAAGCGACCTTGCTACGAGTGCGAGCCACGTGCACGTGGCCGAGACCTTTCATCCCGACCCAAAACATCGCCAGCTCTACGACGATGCATTTGGCCGTTTCACCGAAACGTACCGAGCACAGAAGAAACTCTTTCGGAAATTCAACGTCACGGCTTCGTGAGTTCAGTCGCCGAGTTCGGCGAGGAGTTCTTCTTCTCTCAATCGTGACAGTCCAGCACGTCGACTCCGACCAGACCCACGTTCTTTTTCATCAACCAAGGTGTCGGCAAGTGTTGTTGCAAGTGGCCTACGCATCAGCCCATGTGCGAGGGCGAGGTCGGAGTTCACCTGACCCCAGCCAACCATGTCCGAATCATCAACGAAACAGGCCATTGAATCCGGTCCGGCCCATTGGTTGATTCCTCTCTCTTCCAACCATTGCCAGGAAACCTCGCGGACCTCGCCGTGGTGTCCGCCAATGCGACGACAGCTGTCAACAAACGACGCGAACGAAGTTGCTTCGCCGGTCGTGTTGTAGGTCCCAGTGTGACCCGCTTCCAAGGCAGCAACAATGAAGGCGGCAAGGTCGCGCACATCAATCACCTGCACGTGGCACTGTCCGGCACTTGGCACGAGAAGCGGCGCAGTTGGCGCCGCAGCACACCGTGCCACCCACGCACCACTGCGGTCGCTCAGGTCGCCTGGTCCACCAATGAGGCCGGGCCGCACAATGCTGCACGAGTCGCCACGCTGACGTCTCGTCACTTCCTCGCACGCAACCTTGGCTTCGCCGTAGACCTCCAAGGTTGCGTCATCACCCTCGTAGGCACCAAGCAACGTTGCCGTCTCATCCATACCCACGATCGAGTGGTCGGCATAGACCGACACGGAGGACACAAACAGCCACTTCGGCGTTGTTGGAGACAGCGCGTCGAGTGCCGCTCGAGCAAAGCCGGGTTGCCAGGTCAGTTCAACAACCGCGTCAAATGCTTCGTCCTCCAGCGCGTCATACGCGCCATGTTGCGTTCGGTCAATCAAGAGATGTCGAGCACCACGAGGAACAGGCCCAGACGCACCTCTTGCCATACAGGTGACCTCATGGCCCGCGGCGAGGCCAGCTTCAGCAACAGCACGCCCTAAAAAGGCCGTTCCGCCAAAAATGCCGAGGTGCAAGAGGGGTTAGTTCTGGCCGCGCAGTGAAATCGTAAAGGTGGCGTTGACCGGAGATCCGATTTTCCCATCTCGACCCCCGGTGAACGTTCCCGTGCCATTTGCGGCCTGGAATGTTCCCGTTCCACCAATGACGACGAGTGCAGCGTGGAAGGCCGTCGACTGGTCAAACAGGTTCTTCTTCGCCCGACCTGTCATCTGGGTTGCCAACGTTGAGCCATCAGGGAACGTGAAGGTGATGAAGCCGAAAAGTGGACCAGTCCCATAGTGATAGAGAACATTGCCCTGCATGGTGACTTGGACGCCGGTCTCGGTCTCCGCTGACCCGCTTGAGACGCCGGTGAGCAGGTTGGTGCCATAGCTAATCGAGGGGTCGACTTCATGGAGATTGGTACCTTGCGAGGCCAAGTTGGCCTCAACATGGATCGTTCGTGGCAACACGCCAGCAGCAACTGCCCAGGAATGATCAAGACGCAGTTCGCCACCGCGCGTCTGCGTCACAACCACGGTTGCTGGAGTCCGATCACCGGAGACGAGATCGATATTGACCACTCCAGTCCACCCATGCCAGTTATGGGTGGTCGCCAGAATTGGACGCAGTGCCACATCAGAAAAACCCTTGGCTTGGCGAGCGGCGTCAAGCAGCAAGTTGACCGAGTCGTAGGTGTAGGGACTCCACGTACCTGGCACGTGGCCGAATTTGGCCTGGAAGGCCTCAACTTGGTTGGTGTCGTCGGCGAAGTCCTGCGGAGCGGGGACGCCAAGAACCGAGCAGTGTTCTGCCGCTGGGTGTCCAGCTGCGGTGACAAATCCAGCGTCATAGGAGGCGTAGTCCATGAGGCAATTTGTCGTTGACCCGGCCGTCACGAGCGCCTTTGCCATTTTGGCCCCTTCGGGCATGTAGACCGCGGCGTAGAGCGCGTCCGGAGACGTGGCCAGCGCCTCATTGATGACATTGACATAGCTTGCCTTGCCCGGAGCAATTTCTTTAAACATCGTGATCTCGACACCTTCGTCGGCGAGAGCACTACGGACCTGCTTGGCCACACCTTTGGTGTACTGCGATGTTGGGTCATAGACAATGGCAACCGACTTCGCCTTCATCCAGCCCGAAAGTGCTTTCGTTGCTACTGGTGCAATTTGGCTTTCCATTGGCTGCACGGTGTAGCCGTAACCGCTGGTCGAAGCCGCGGAGGTCAGTCGGATGGGAATGAGTGCGTGCTGCAAGTAGATCGGAAGAGTCTTCACGCCAACGCTCGAGTTATATGGACCAACAATCCCGTCGAGGTGGCTTTCAATTGCAGCGTTCACCGCAGCAACACCCTTGTCAGGATTTGCTTGGTCATCAATTGGCACGATCTCGATGTCTTTGCCGAGCACACCGCCAGCTGCATTTGCTTGCGCAGCGGCGAGCTGGGCACCTTCCAACATACCTTGGCCGAGCGTTGATTGGTCACCGGTCAGTGGGGCTTCGAGACCAATACGCCAAGTCGGCCGCGCCGAAGAGTCCTGAACGGCAACAAAAAAACCGAGAACGAGAAGTAGCGCAATTCCGAGCGCGAGCAGTGGCTTGCTTGAGCGAGTCATTCAATTCCTCCAACTGGTGATGACCAGACATCACGCGTTTTCAGCATTACATAGCCGTCGTTGTCTTCTTGGTGATACCCGATGGCAAGGTTGGTGTTTGCAACACTGAGGTCAAGAAAGCAAGGAGCACTATGAACCAACTTCACGGAAAAGTGGTCATCATTACGGGCGCAGCAGACGGCATTGGCGCTGGTGTCGCGGCGCGGTTCGCCGACGATGGAGCACACCTCGTGTTGGCGGATCTTCAGCTTGATCGCCTTCAGGTGCTGGCGAAAGACCTTCGCGAGCGAGCAACGGGGGACATTGTCACCTGCCATAGCGACGTGACTAGGCGCGAGGAGGTGCACGCAATGGTCGCCCTCGCTACGCAGTCCTTTGGCACTGTTGACGCTTTGGTCAATAACGCCTGGGGTGGAGGGAAGGTCAGCCGCCTTGAGGACAAGACCGATGAGCTCATGCAGCACGGCTTGGACGTTGCGTATTTTGGCTCGTTTTGGGCAATGCAGGCGGCGTTTCCTGTCATGAAGCAACGTGGCGGCTCCATCATCAATTTGTGTTCCTTGAACGGCGTGAATGCCCACATGGGAACGGCGGACTACAACGGCGCAAAAGAAGCGCTCCGAGCGCTGACGCGAACCGCTGCTCGTGAGTGGGCTCCTTATGGAATTCGCGCCAATGCCGTTTGCCCTGGAGCGAAGAGCGCCGCCTTCAAACAAATGGCAGCAAAACACCCAGAACTCGAGGCCATGGCCGATGCGGCAAACCCAATGGGTCGCCTCGGTGACCCAGAGACCGACATTGCACCGGTCATTTCCTTTCTCGCGAGCGACGACAGTCGATATCTCACCGGCAATACCTTGTTTGTCGATGGAGGAAGCCACATCAACGGGGTCCAGTGGGTCCCTGATTTTTCGAAGTGAGCAAGGCCAAGACGCTCGCACGGTACGGTTCGTGACGTGACCGTGCTCATTGACCTTGAACGCGTGTCTGTGTTGGCCGCTGACCGTCCACTGTTCACTGACCTTTCCCTGACGGTGCATCATGGCGATCGCATTGGTGTGGTTGGCATCAATGGAACCGGCAAATCCACGCTGCTTCGAGTGATGACCGGTGACATTGCGCCCGACGCAGGGGTTGTTCGCCGCGGTCGCGGGGTGCGCGTTGGTGCACTCACTCAACAACCCGATCTTCCCGCAACCACAGTGCGAGAAATCATTGGCACGAGTTGGGAAGCAGAAGCGGCAATTGACCGATTGTCGATGTCTGATGCACTCGACCTCCATGTGACACAACTTTCCGGTGGTCAAGCAAAGCGAGTGGCCTTGGCCCAGGTCGTTGCTGCCGAGAGCGAACTACTCATCTTGGATGAACCAACGAACCACTTGGACCTTGCCGGAATTGCTTGGCTTGAGCAGTGGTTGGCCAACTATCGCGGCGGCCTCGTCATTGTCAGTCACGACCGCTACTTGCTCGACCGGGTCACGACGAAGATGCTCGAACTTGACCGAGCCTCGTCGTTTCTCCACCATGGCGGTTACAGCTCTTACTTGGAAGCCAAAGCTCGACGAGAAGAGTTGAGTGCGTCGGCTGAAGCGACTCGAAAGAATTTGGCTAAGACCGAACTTGCGTGGTTGCGTCGTGGAGCAAAAGCACGAACCCGAAAGCCACAAGCCCGCATCGCCGCCGCGCTCGCGCTCATTGAAGGCCGCCCTGACGCACAAGCTCGCCCGGGTGATTTAGAACTGATTGCCTCAATGCCTCGCCTCGGGCGGCAAGTGGTTGACCTCGACGCCGTC
>CANFJV010000023.1 GCA_947447225.1 Acidimicrobiaceae bacterium | reverse complement strand
GTTCTCACAAACCCAACTTGCGGTGAGTTCGAACTATGTGAAGTTGCCGCAAAACACCGGCGTGATGACCTACTAGTTGGGTTCCTCTGAGGCTCGGCCCGCGGTTGGGCCGAGCCTTGGGGCAATCGTGAGACCGCCGTCGACTCGAATGACTTGACCGTTGACGTACGCGGCATCAGTTGAGAGCAAGAAGGCCACGACTTTGGCAATGTCGTCGCCAGTGCCGAGGCGACGGAGCGGATTTTCGCCTGCGAGTTGTGCGAGTGACGATTCGCTGATGGCAAGCGCTGCAGTGTCGGTCAGGATCATTCCTGGAGCGATGGCGTTGCAGCGAATGTTGGCTTTGCCATAGGTGGCTGCCACATGGCGCATGAGTTGCTCAAGGGCGGCTTTCGAGGTCCCGTAGGCCACTCGAGCGTTCTCACCAATGGCGGCAGAGCCAGACGTGATGAACACGAGCGATCCTCTGCCGCTTCGGTGAAAGTGGGGGAGCACTGCTTGGGTCAGTCGAAGACCACCGGTGGCATTGGTGTTGATGACGCGGTCCCACATTTCGAGATCGATGGTCTCGGCTGTTGTGTCATGAGTAAAGCTCGTCCACGCCGCATTGTGATTACACAAGGTGAGGGCGCCGAACTTCGCCACGCAGGCTTGAACGGCTGCATCAACCGAGGTGGTCGACGACACGTCACAGGCAAGGCCGATGGCATGTCCGCCCTCGGCGTTAATCTCCTCCGCCACGGTGTTTGCACTTGTTGCGTCGCGGTCGGTCACCGCCACGTCTGCGCCGCAGCGGGCCAAGTGCTTGGCCGTATCTCTCCCAATGCCACGGCCAGCGCCAGTGATGAAGCAGACCTCGCCCGATAGATCGGTCATCGAGTGGCACCTTTCAGTTCCAAAATGCAGTCTCTCAGCCCTTCATCGAGGTCGACGTTGGCGGGAGCCGACAAGGTGAGCCCATCAGCGAAGGAAGAAAAGCGCTCAATGAGTAGTCCACCCAACTCATCAATCCGCCCGGTTGGAATCAAGGTGTCGAGGACGTCGTTGGTGACAATGCTCGTGAGGTTTGTCCAGTTATCACTTCGCACCAGCTGCTGCAGTTCGCCAACTAAGTCTTCCCAGCCATAGAGCTCCAAGGTGCGGGCATAGGCAGGCGTGGAATAGAGAAAGGCAAACAACTTGCGCTGGCGCTCTCGTTCTTCATGGAGGAGTTCGTCATTGGCGTGCGTGATCACTTGCGTCCCGACGACGAGTTCGAAGTCTTCTCGCTTTCGGCCCCTCAGGTCGAGTCCATGTTCAAGGTTGGGCAGGCAGTGGGTGAGCACTGCTTGTGGTGAGGAGTTGGTGGGGTGGGTGACAAAGCCATCAGCCACTCGTCCAGCCAACTGTGTCATGTGGGTATTGACACCACCGAGATAGATCTTCGGTGGAGCGATTTCAGGGCTTGGCCCAGGATTGAAATAGGGCTGGAGTCGGCGAAGTGGATAGTGCGTCCCGGTGACCGAGAGCGCTTCGCCAGTTTGGAACGAGTGAAAACAGGCGCGAACCGCTTCGACGTAGTCCTCCATGCGACGAACGGGATCGCTCCAGATGGAACCGTAGCGATCTTCAATGTTCTGCTTGATCTGGGTGCCAAGGCCGAGTTCGAAGCGGCCCCCGGAGATGACGGCCAAGTCCCAACTCGACAGCGCGGTGATCATGGGGCTGCGCACAAAGGCCAGTGCCACCGCAGTGCGAACGGTCAAGGTGCTCGATGCTTGAAGGGCGAGAAGCGAAACCATGAACGGGTCGTGGATGGTCTCGGCCACGTGAAGACCGTCATAGCCGAGTGCTTCAATGCGGCGAGCATGTGCGGCAACCTCGCGCAGCGGCAGTGCTGGGTCCATGCCGGCGTAGACCTTCACGACTGAGATCCCTCGGCGATGATCTGCGCTTGGTTGTCAGCCAACGCACGTCGACTGAAGCGGTCAGCCATCCACTGCTTTGACCGCTGCTGTTCGTTTGCGAGGGCAGCAACTCCTCCAAATTCCGTCGATTCGGCGTAGAGGCTGCGAATGGCGGCAACGTGTTCTGGCGAAAAGGTCGCAATGCTTTCAGCGAGTTCGAACGCGGTGGCGAGCAGCGCTTCTGGTTCAACCACAAGGTCACAAAGTCCCCACGAAAAAGCCGTTTCGGCGTCGACAAATTGCCCGGTGAGCGACATGAGCCTTGCGCGACCTGGTCCAATGCGCTCGGGCAAGAACACCGTCACCCCGCCTCCAGGGATTGCTCCCACCTTGATGTGCGTATCGGCAAAGCGTGCAGCGGTTGATGCCACGATGAGGTCTGCAGCAAGGCAGAGTTCTAAGCCACCGGTGACCGCAGGCCCATTGACGGCAGCGATGATGGGCGTGTCATGTGGAGGCAACATCGAGACGAAACTGCTTGCTTTGCTGAGGCGGACTTGACGCTCTTCGTCGGACTCATCGCTTAAGCCCCGAAGGTCGAAACCGGCACAAAAGGCCGTCCCGGCGCCGGTCAACACGATTGCTCGCACCGATTCGTCAAGGTCGAGCGCAGTGACGGCTTGAGCAATCGCGTGCCAGTAGGCGGGCGTGAGCGCATTACGGCGATCGGGACGATTGAGGGTAAGCGTTGCTACACCGTTCTTCCGGGCAATGAGCAGATCATCTCGAGCGGCGAGGTCCATCACCGAAACGTAGTGAATCTTGGCCTGCAATGTCGACTTGACTGCATGAGAACCGACGCCTGCGAAGGACGAACAATCACTCATCATGCGCAGTGCAGTGGAGATTTCTGGCGAGCGAATCCCAAGTTCACCAATTTTGGTCGTGAGCGCAGACCGGTCAATTCATTGCAGCGAGGCGTTGCGGGGAACCTTCGGGAATCGACATTCTCGTGACCACCAATTCCGACATGGCTTCGCGTTTCGGTTTGCTCTGAATTCTTCGCTATTGCGGCAAGAAGATTTCGGGTGCGTCAGTTACGCTTTGGCGTGACCACTGAAGCCGAGCAAACGCAACTTGCCTGGCCCGCGTCAGCCATCAGAGCAACGCTGCGATCAGGTTTGACCGAGGCGAAGAAGAGTTTCCTCGGCGCGGTTGGCGTCATTATTTCCGTACTCGCGGGCAATGTGGCCTATCTTTCGGGATTCTCCAAGGCCAACCCTGCACTGCAGTTGTCAGGCCTTGGCCAAGTCACGGTTCCCGGCCGCTTGAACGGCCTGCCGACCATTGACCCGAACATTGCCTATACCTCTGATGCGCTTGGCCACTACGCCGCATTGCAGATGCTGCACTTCCACTTGGCTTGGTGGAATCCCTTTGAGGGCTTTGGTCAGCCGCTTATTGGGGAGTTGCAATCCGCAGCGCTCTTGCCGCTGACACTTCTTCAGGCACTCCCGAACGGCCTGTTCCTCATGCACCTTTCCATGGAGCTCATTGCTGGCCTTTCCACTTTCTTTGTGCTTCGTCGTATGGGGCTCACCACGGTTGCCTCCGGCGCTGCCGGTGTGGGTTTTGGACTGTGCGGCACCTTCTCATGGCTCGGTAATGCCGTCGTCAACCCGGTGGCGTTCTTGCCACTTGCCATTTTGGGTGTCGAGCTCGCAAGAGACGCGGCGATGAAGAAGCGTCGCTTTGGTTGGCTGACCTTGGCGTTGGCCTTTGCCTTGGCCGTTGCCGCAGGTTTCCCTGAAGTCGCCTTCTACGACACCTTGTTAGTTGGCTTGTGGGCGCTGGTTCGCATGCTGGGAGATGCTCGACCACAGTGGCGAGCCATTGCCAAAAAGCTCATTGTTGGCGCAGGTGTTGGCCTTGCCATTGGCCTTCCCATCATTGTGGCCTTCACGTCGCTCGTGGCGGTTGGATCGACCGGCGGCCACCACGGTGACAACTTCGCCAACGCAAGCCTGCCGCCCCAGTCGCGTCCACTGTTGCTCATGCCCTATGCCTATGGGCTGGTGTGGAATCCAACGTCGCCAACGGTTCCAGGCTTAGCTGAAGCAAGCGCCCAAATCGGCGGCTATCTCGGCGTGCCGTTGTTCTTCTTGGCAGTAGTGGCGATGTTTGGCCAGCGCCTCCGAGGACTTCGCTTCGTCCTCGGCGGTTGGGCGTTTGCGGCTATTTCGGCGTCGTGGGGACTGTTCTATTTCCACCAACTGTTCAACCTGATTCCGGGCGAGCGCGTCATGGTGCTGGCCCGCTATATCCCCGCGAGTTTCGAATTTGCCGCACTGGTGTTGGCGGCGATCGCGATTGATGATCTCCGCCGTCGTGCTGTGTCAAAGGTGGCGATTCTCACCGCGTCGGTTACGGCGGTCCTTGCCCTTATCTGGTCAATTCACGGAGCGAGTCCACTGCGGGCAAAGTTGTTTGCGGTTGGTGCGGTCAATTTGTTGACCAAAATCGGCGTGGTCTGGCCAGTGGTCGCACTCGCCGCGATGTTTGGTGTGTGGTTCTTGCTGCGTGGCAAGTTGCGTGTTGTTGGCGTTGGTCTTGTGCTGATGGTCGATCTCATGGCTTCGTTTGCCGTCCCGCAGTTGGCCGCACCTCGTCAAGCAACCCTTGCGACCGGTTCGATTGACTTCCTGCGCTCAAATCTTCAAGGCTTTCGTTACTACGGCCTTGGGGTTCCGCAAGCCAACTACGCCACCTACTACCAACTGCTGTCGATTAATGCTGATGATCTCCCGGTGCCAAAAGCCTTCATTGACTACGAGTTTGCCCACCTCGACCCAAATGGCCGTGGCAACATCTTTAACGGTGCGAATCGGACGGACCCAGAAGGAATCTCTGCCGTTCAAGCCTTCACCGAGCGCTGGCATGAATACGCCAAGGTTGGGGTGAAGTATGTGGTGTCGAGTCGTCCTGCTCTTGGTGACTCGCCCTTTGTTGGCCTTGGTCTGCAACCGGTATACCGAGACGCTCGAGTAGTGATCTCAGAGCTGCCACACCCTCGACCGATTTTGACCGGTTCGGCTGGCTGCACGGTCACCGCGCACGGCCTTGACTCGGCAACGGTCAATTGCACGCAACCTGGGACCGTGACTCGCACAGTGCTGACCATGCCCGGCTGGACGGCAACGGTCGATGGCGACACGACCCCAATTTCGACAGTCGAAGAAGCCTTCCAACAGATTTCTGTGCCTGCAGGCAAGCACGAGATCTCCTATTCGTTCATTCCGAATCACGTCGCCCTCTCGCTGGTGGTTTCGGTTGGTGGGCTTTCGGTCTTTGGTTGGGGTGCGATTTCAACCCTTCGGGCCGCTCGCCGTCGGACTCGGCCGTCTCGAGAAGTGATCCTGCTCGATGACGTCGACGACGTCGACGAGCAACTTCCATCGACAGAGGCCTCCGCCGACCCCACATTGGCGTAATCATCTCCTTGCGGGGATGATGGAGCATGCTCGCTGTTTCCACCATGCCGCTCGGCCTCACCATTTCTTGGTGGGCGGTCGTCGTGGTCGCGGCAATCGTGCTGCTTGCTGCGGTCCTTCAAGCAGCACTCGGGTTTGGGTTTGCCCTCATTGCGGTGCCGCTCCTCATGGTGGTTCTGCCACCGAAGACCGCCGTCATTTGCGTGTTCTTGTTGGCTTCCGTTGCCAGCGTGTTGACACTTCGAGCATTTCGAGCAGAGGTCAATGTGGTCGAAGCGCGGCGCCTCAGTATTGGCGCAGTCGTGGCAATGCCACTTGGAGTGGTTTTGCTGCTTTCGGCGCCGTCGCTTGTGCTGCGACTCCTGTTAGGACTCGTCACCATTGCCGCTGCGCTGTGGATGCTGTTCGGCCATGAAGCACCGCTTGAAGGCCATGAGCGAAGCGCAGCACTTGGGTATGCAACGGGTGCGATTTCGGGTGTGCTCAATACGTCGCTGTCGACCAATGGCCCACCACTCGTTGTCTACCTTCGACACCGAGGACTTCGCCCGGAGGCGTTTCGCTCGACCATCTCGGTCGTGTTCACCGTGTCGAATGTGGTGGGCCTCATCTTGCTCGGCATTGGTGGCGCCATTCACCGTGACGCAGTCGTGTTGGCCCTTTTGTCTGGTCCGTTCAATATTGCTGGATGGGCACTCGGCAACGCTTGGGCCAAGCGACTAAAACCGCATCACTTTGATCGAGTGGTGGATGTGGCGCTGCTGTTGAGCGGTGTGGTGGTACTCCTTCGGGCCTTTGTGTGACCCTAGGGAAGAAGGAGTCCCGGGTCTCGTTGCAGTTCTGCTCGAAATGCTGCTTCCATGAACCCGGTGAAGCCGTTGCCGTCGCTGTTTTCGAAGATGGCAATCGGGGCACCGGCTAATGGGGTGCCTCCACCAATGGCCTCAACATGCCAGGCGTGACGACTGCGCTGTTCGAGTGCGACGGCCCGTTGGTGTGCGGCACGAATGGAGTTGGCCACAATGAACACACCGTGGTTGGCCAGTAGCGCCACGTCAGAGCCTTCCATTGCGTCAATGGCACGGTCCGCGTTGGAGCGGTCGTTGACCGCACCGGCGTATTCGTTGACCAGGCATAGGTTCCCGCCGCCAAGGGCAGAGCTTTGGTCATAGATCGGAGGGATGCGATGCGCATCGGCCCACATCGTGCCAAAGCGCGGGTGGTGGTGGACCGCGACGTGAACGTCGGGTCGTCTGGCATGCAGGGCCAAGTGCAGTGGGATGCCGGGTGGGACGGGCCAGCGACCCTCAATGACGTTTCCGGCAAGATCAATACGCAGCAGTTCTCGTGGGTGGAGTTCTTCCCAGGTCAAATACCACGGGTTGCACAGCAAGGTGCCATCGCCCATGTTGTAGGTCAAGTGCCCAGCGATGTGGTCGTCATAGCCTTCACGCCACAGTGAACGGGCGAGCAGGACCAGTTCTTGAGCAGGTGTGAGCTCGGGCAAGAGCGCTTGTGGTGAGGGGGTGAACATGTCGGCCTCCAATTAGATGGGATAGACGGCTGTGGGCAGTGGGTGACGAAACAGCGTTGCGGCGTTGGTCGAGCAGATCTTGCGTAATTCATCGCTTGGAAGATGGCCCCAGACACCTCGAAGCGTCGACTGGGTGTGTGGCCAGGTGCCATCTCCGTGGGGGTAATCGGTCTCCACCATGATGTGGTCAATCCCAATGCGGTGACGGGTGTCAATGGTGGACGGGTCGTCCAAGGTGCAAAAGTAGAAGTTGCGCTGGAGGACTTCTGCCGGGCGCAGGTCCCAGTCGAGGCTGTAGCCGGAGCGGTCGACAATGTTGTCGAGCCGGTCGAGCAACATCGCCACCCAGCCAATGCCACCTTCGGCCATTTGAATCTTGAGCGTTGGATACTTCGCCGCCCAACCTGACCACAACCACTCCGCACACGCGGTGAGGGAGAGTTGGCCAAACAAGGTGGCACCGAGCGCCAACATGGGCGAGCCTTCGGGAAGATCCGCCATGCCGGTTGACCCAACGTGAAGACAGGCCACCGTGTCTGTTTCGACCAAGGCTTCAATGATGGGTTCCCAGTAGGGGAGAAAGATCGAGGGCAGGCCAATGCGCTGTGGTCGCTCAGGAAGAGCGACCGCTTTGAAGCCTCGCGCAGCGTTGCGGCGAATCTCGTCTGCTGCGGCAATCGGGTCATGCAGCATCGTGATCCCAAGGGGAATGATGCGGTCTTTGTAGGGGGAGTACCACTCTTCGAACAGCCAGTCATTCCACGCGCGAGTTACGGCACTGCCAAGTTCTTTGTCGGTTGCTCCTGAGAAGATGCGGCCACAAAATCCTGAAATTTGTGAGGGAAAGTTAAGCGAGGCCCACACACCATTCACGTCCATGTCGGAAATTCGGGCATCAATGTCATAACAACCAGGTCGCATCTGCTCAAAGCGAAAGGGTTCCAAGCGAACGGTCTCTGGTCTTCGTCCCGCCACCGCATTCATGCCAACTTGGCTATAGGTTGCCCCGTCGAACTCCCAGACCTGGTGGCCAAGTTCTGTCTCGATGACCTTTGGAGCAAGGTGCTGAAAGCGAGCTTCCAAGCGTCCTTCGAACATGGTTGGTGGCTCGACCAAGTGATCATCAACCGAGATGACCGTGGCAAACAGGTCTTCTTTTGTGGGCTCGTCAAGGAATAGTTCACGGTTCAAGTGCTCAGTCATCACCCCTCCCGAACCCTTTCGTAGCACTGTTCAACCGTTGTTGTCGAAGTTGCAGTGGCACGAACACACCATGCACTGGAAGACTCACCATCATGGTCACAAAAGCCCATCGTCCAACGGTCCTTGTCACTGGTGCGTCTCGAGGGATTGGCAAGGCCACTGCCATTGCCTTTGCCGAGGCCGGCTACGACGTCGCCATCACCGCTCGAACCCTTCGAGCTGGTGAGGGCAGAGATGATTCTGATGCAGGTGGCGGTCAAGTCCTTCCTGGGTCACTCGAAGAAACCGGTGTTGCGATTGAACGCGCTGGAAGGCGAGCACTGCTGGTGGCGGCTGACTTGTTTGATCACGAGAGCTTGCACAACGCAGTGGTTACGTCGTTGGCCGAGTTTGGATACTTGGACGTCATTGTCAACAACGCCGTGGACACTGGGCCAGGTTCAATGGTGCTGATTGAAGACTTGACCGCTTCGCAGTTGCAGGCGAAGTTGACCGGCAATGTCACGAGCCAATTTGTGGTGATCAAGGCTGCATTGCCGTCGATGCTCGCCCGGGGAGGCGGCACCATCATCAATGTCACGAGCCACGCAGGTGTTGTTGATCCGCCGGCAAAAGCAGGCAAGGGCGGTTGGGGCCTTGCCTATGCGGCGTCGAAATCAGCCTTCCATCGATTTGCCGCGTTCTTGGCGTTAGAACTTGGCGATCGAGGCATCGTTGCCTACAACTTGTCGCCCGGATTCGTCGACACTGAACGCCAACTCATCAATGCCAAAAAAATCGGCCTCGGGGGCTATCAAGGTGCCCCTCCGTCGGTGCCAGCCGCAGTTGCGGTGTGGTTGGCCACCCACCCAGATGGCGTGGAAAACGGCGCAACCGTGATGGCGCAAAAGGTCGCACTTGACCAGCAACTTCATGACGATTGGCGACCACCACGAACGTGAACAACGTCGGCACGGCTCCAGTCGAAAGATTCATTTCGGTGATCTTGTGCCGTGGGAGATGAGGGCTGCGAATCGTTCGATTGGGCGCTACGGCCTTGACGCCTCACGCAAACTGCGTGGGTTCATGGTGGATCACTTTAAAAGTGGCCACCGCAGATCACCGGCGAACCATGCCTCACGTTCACCTTCATGAACCCAAGCATGGCGAAGCATCAGTGGTTCGCCGTCGTTGCTTTGTGGTCGGCCAACTGCACTCGATGCGAATGGTGTCGTAACGAAACGCCGTTCGCATCGAGTGAGCAGGAACTCAGCCGCCGTTACCGGCTGCGACGTAGGTGCGGCACGGCTGGCCACGGTTTGACCCACAGGCGGGCTGGGCATCGGTTGGGGTGACCCCCCCGACGACCGGGAACACGAACGTTGAAGGTCCGAGGTTGATGGTGGTCGTGGCACCAGTTGCATAGGTGTTGGAGAACGCCCACGATGGACGATCACCACCAGGCGCAGACAAGGTGATGCGGATCTTTGATCCGGCTCTGAAGGTGTAGCCAATGCCATCAAGTGGGACTCGAACTGAGGCCGGGTAGGTAACGGCATTTTGGTGACTCACGTAGCTGTAGAACGGCTGATACACCGTTGACGACCCAGCAACCAAGGTCTTCGAGTAACTCGCACGGAGCCAGCCGCTCGTCACATACATCTCTTGGCCGTTCGGGCGAACTTCAGAAATCGTCGCCTGGAAGTCCGCATCTGGCGCGGTTGACGAGAAGGTGAGATTGAGGCTTGCCTTGCCCACAATGGTGGTGTTGGTGGCCAGTGCGGCCGTCGTGAAGCCCACGCCATTGCTACCCGTCACCGGTGTCCAGTTGTAGTTCGGCTGTGCGGCCCAGGCGTCAAAGTGTGCACCTGCTGAGGTTGCTGGACGATCAGTTGGGTTTGGAACATATGACGTGGTTGCCGCACTTGGAGCAGAGGACACCAAGGTGCCATTCGGTCCGAGATACAGCGTTGTCTTCGTCGCACTCGTTGGCGGGTAGGCGGTGTACTTGGCTGAATACGGTGCAAGAGGCTTGCCCGGTCCAGCAGAACTGTTGCCATTGTCAAAGTTGACCGTCACGCGTCCCTCACCGGCACGGAAGGCTGAAAGCGCCGCGGCCAAGGTCTTCGTCGTCGTGTAGGGGACTGGTGAAACCGGCGCACCGCCACCAATTTGACCCACGAAGCCGCTCACCATTAGCGAACCAACGAGGCCCGGAGTAGTAGGAACTTTCTTGGCGACGAAAATTGAGTTGAACGCTTCCCAACGGTTGACGACGTCAGCAGCAAGTGAGTCAACGTGCGTCCCGTTTTGCACGGTTGCGTAGACGTCTTTGTCCTTCGACAGGGCGCCAATCAAGTCCGTCCACTGTGGGCCGGTTTGCTCGTCTTGGAGTGCGCCAACGAGGAAGACCGGGACCTTGATCTTCGGTGCCCACTGCAGTGGGGAACGAAGGTTGTAGAGCGCTGGAACGCGGTCGGGCGAGTTGGCCAAGATGCCTTGGACATCTTGAGCTTGGTTGTGGAACAGCTGGTTGGCTGCACACGTGGTGTCGCCAGCTTGGATCTCGGCCCAGGCCCAGTGTTGCCCTGTCGTGGCGGAAGCGGGCTTGGCGTCATGCACTCGGTCAGCAATCCAGCCAGCAGCAAAACCAGTGTTGGTCACACCACCTGGCGAACCAGTTGAGTAGAGGTCTTCAGTTGGACTCAGCGGGGCAATTGCGGCAAGGCCCGGCGGGTTGAGACCAGCCGGTCCAAATTGGCTAATGCCCGAGTAGGAGATGCCGACCATGCCGACCTTGTGGTTGGCAACGAAGGACTGTGCGGCCACTTCTTGGATGGCGTCATAGCCGTCAGTTGGCTCAGCTGGACCAAACAGGTCAAAGGCGCCACCTGAGCAACCAGAACCACGCATTTGGACCGACACCACGGCGTAGCCAAGTGCTGGTCCAATCAGGGCGCCAACGGCAGTTGACGTGTCGGGCAGAAGGGCGCGGTCGCCGGTGTATTTGCCCAAGTAGCTGTCAAGGAGTGACCCCGGAGCTGCAGTGCCGTAGCCCGAGTACTCAATGAGCGTTGGGAATGGGCCTTGCGAGAGCGAGGTCTTCCCCGAAGGAAGACGAAGGGTTGCGGCAATGGTGATGCCATCTCGCATCGGCAGGTAATTGAGACCCGGCTTGATCTTCACTTTGGAATAGAACGAGGCGGCCGGAGGCGTCGTCTGGTTGAGCACGGTGAAACTTGGTGGGGTCAGCGTTGCAGGTCCACTGTGGATCGTGACCTTGTAGCCCTTGCCGGCTGCGACATCGTGGAACACGAGGGCGCCATAGGCGTCAGTGGTGGCCGAAATGGGAGTGAACTTGCCGCTCGTGTTGGTGAGGGTTACTTCACTTCCTGGCGGAGCGGTGACGTAGACCGCCTGGACGGAGCCACGAACTTGGGCGCTGATTGAAGCTCCAGCTAAGGAGAGTTGAGGAACCGCAATTACCGCGGTGGCGGTAATTGCGGCGAGTGCCGTAGCGATGGAACGTCGTCGACGAAGAGAGTTCAACATGGTGCCTTCCAGTCAGTAGACCTGCGTGAAAGTGACCTTACGTTGTCTACGGCTATTTCGCCATTCCCCCTAGTTCCGGCGAAAATCTCCTGGAAGGGAACCAAGGCCAATGTTGGACGCTGGCCAATTGGCCAGTTCGAGTGTTCTCGGGTCAACACCAAGTGGGGCGGAATACCAAAGGAGGTGTTGGCGACCAACGAACTTCCAGTTGCCGTCTTCTTTGCGGTAGCGGTCTCGATACAAGATGCGCTGGCGGAGCCAGTGTTCACCCTGTTCAATCTCCGCACTGCAGTAGACCGAACCCGTCGCCCGCTCGCCATCGTCGGCCAACTCAATGACGTGATTCGACACCGACAGAATCGTGGTGCCGAGTGGGCGAAGCGATTCTTCGAACGAGCGGCGCAGCGCCTCGCGCCCACGTACCTCCGGGCCAACGTTGACGTCGTGAACAAAGAGTGCGGCGAGTCCATCAAGGTCGCGTGAGTCCAAACACAGTGCGTAGCGAGCTGCGAGTTGGCGAATCTGCTCATAGGCAAGGAGTTGGTGAAGGAGGGCTGTTTCGTCCATGGGGCCAATGTAGGTCCCATGCTGCGTGGCGTGGTGAACTTCAACTCCTGAGAATTCGAGAAGGAAGCAAAGTTGCCTCTTCACTTCAGAAGAAGTCGGGCGTAGGTTCCAACTACGGACCAATCAAGGTGGTTGGTTTCGTAAAGGAGGTGCGATGAAGGTTCGACACCTACTCGATGCGAAGGGCGACTCGGTCTACGCCGTCTCGTCTGCTGCATCGCTTGCGCAGGCGGTCCATCTGCTCAAACACTTTGACGTGGGGGCGCTGGTCGTGCTCAGTCCCGAACAGGAGCTCGTCGGAGTCCTCTCAGAGCGGGACGTGGCGCGAAGACTTTGCGACGACGGTCACGGGGCTCTAGAAAAACAGGTCTCGGGCGTGATGACTCGAGACGTCGTGACCTGCCACCCGGAAACCCCAGTGACAGACCTCATGGCCCTCATGACGACCGAGCGCATCCGCCACGTTCCAGTGATTGACCAAGGCGCCCTTGTTGGTTTGGTCTCCATTGGCGACGTGGTCAAATCCCGAATTGATGAACTCGAGCACCTCCAACGTGATCTTTTGGAGTACGTCGGAGCTCGATAGTCCTGACGTAGTGGTGTCGGACCCTCTGCGGTAGCGTCGATATGACGAGCGGCGGAGGGTTCGATGCCAGGGATGGGTGGAGGAGGGCTGTCGACCGGAAACCCGGTCATTGTTGACGCCTTCCACCGGCTGGTGTTTCACCAGTTCCTTGTTGTTCTTGCCCTGTGTTTGGCCGGTTCCCTCGCTTGGTTGCTTCTGAGCTCGAGTGGAGGCCCTCGCCGGTTGGTGGCACTCGAGACTCGCCCAAGAATGTTCCTTCGGAACTTCTTTGGTGTCTTGTGGATCATCGACGGCCTGTTGCAATACCAACCACAAATGCCCCTTGGCTTTGCCAGTGGCGTGCTGCGTGGTGGGGCCGAATCGTCACCACCGTGGGTGCGCAACCTCGTTGACGCAGCGGCGTCGATCTGGGATCGCCAACCAATTGTGTTGGCCACTGCGGTCATTTGGATCCAAGTTGGCCTTGGCCTTTGGCTGCTTCTTGCCCGTCGAGGCCGAGCAAGTCAACTTGCAGGAGCGGCATCGGCGCTCTGGTCGCTCGTTGTTTGGGTGGTGTCAGGGTTTGGCGCAGTCTTCGCATCTGGTGCCTCGCTCATCATTGGCCAACCAGGCGCATCAATCCTCTATGGTGCAGCTGGCGTGCTGCTCGCGGTGCCGCTGTCTTGGTGGCATCGAGAAAAGCTAGAAGTTCTTGCCCGTCGAGTCCTCGGTGCCTTTCTCCTCGCCATGTCGCTACTCCAAGCCTTTCCCGGGCGAGGGATGTGGTCCGGGATTTCCGCCGATGGCCGTGTCACGAATCCCATTGCCCATATGGCGCAAGCAATGGCATCGGTGAAACAACCCGCCCTCACGGCGTGGGCGGTTCGCAGTTTTGGCGATTTGACCGCACACGCACCCATTTTCGTCAACGGATTCTTCGTGTTGGCATTTGGTCTGACCGGAGCCTTGCTCTTTTCGACGTCGCCAACGCGACTTCGTTCAGCGCGCCTCGTTGGTGTCGTGGCCTCCGTGGTTGCCTGGATCTTCGTTGAGAACCTTGGCCTCTTTGGTGGCTTGTCGACTGACCCCAACACCATGGTTCCGCTCGTTGGCCTTTTGCTGTCGCTCACCATGCCGGCCGCAACAGCGGCCGAGGCAAGAAACAGTGTCGTCGGGGTGGAAGTGGAATCTCCTGACGAACCAGGGCCAAAGGTCGCTGGCGGAGGTTTTCCGAGACTTGCACTGCTCGTGCCGTCTGTGGTGGCGGTGGCGATTATTGCCCTTGGGGTCATCCCGATGACGACGGCATGGACGACCAGCACGACAGATCCCCTCTTGGCCGAGACCCTCAATGAACCGCCACAGTCGGTCAACTTCGCCTCGCTGCCGTTCACCCTTCACGACGATCACGGTCGCCCGTTCACGCAGCGCTCATTTCGTGGCCATGTCATGGTGCTGACCTTCCTTGATCCGGTGTGCATCAATGAGTGCCCTGAGATCGCCAGTGAATTTGCCGTCACAAGCGAACTTCTTGGCAATGACGCCGCAGCGGTGGACTTTGTGGCGGTGGCGGCAAATCCGACCTACACCTCTTCTGCCGTGCTACGAGCGTTTAACCGCCAACAGCACTTGGATTCGGTAGCCAATTGGCACTTCCTCGCCGGTCCACTCACTGAACTTGAACGCATGTGGGCTTATTACGCCGCGTCGACGTCCAATGCTCCTGGCGGATCAATGGCGATTCACAGTGATCTCACCTATGTGATTAGTCCAACAGGGCGCGTCCGCACCATTGTGAATGCAACCCCTGGTGACACTGGCGTTTTGCATGACAGCTTCTCGGAGCTCCTTGCTCGACTGATTCGGCCGCATCTGCCATGAAGAACTTCGCTGGCGCGTTGACCGCAGTTGCAGCAATGGCGCTCGCCACGCCGATGGCCGCTGCTGCACCATCCGACTTTGCAGGTACCTCATCAACTCCCGGGTCAGTTGCGGCACTACCCCCTGTTTCACTCACCTCATCAACTCCCGTGTCAGTTGCGGCACTACCCCCTGTTTCACTCACCGCATCAACCACCACCAGTCAGCTCATCACGGTGGTGGCGGACTTTGGCAATTTGGCCCGCCCTCATGAGCGCTTTGCTGATGTGTTGAGCGGAGAAGGCAAGCGATACCAAGTCATCACGCCGCCGGGAATGGCGACCAATGGCGGAATTGTGACCGCAACGATTGAGGGGACCCGCACCTCAGCACTTCGCCCCTCGCAGTTGTTGTACTTCACCCCGCTGGCGAAGTCCGGACCAACAGGAGTCTGGTCGCCAGGAGTAGTAGATGCGGTGGTCGCTCGTCACCCAGATGCCATCGCCACTTCGGGGAATCGCACCGTCGTTGTGGACCGTCGAGGTCGCGTGCACACCTCAACTGATCTCGAACACTGGACGAAGGTGAAGGTCAACCTTCCTTCGTGGGCCAAGGCTGCTCGCTGCAAGCCAGTGGCGACGACGTTTGCCACGGCGTCAACGTCGCCAACCTTTGGTCTCTCGTGTGCCAAGCCAACAAGATCAGTGGTGGCGTCAGGAGCATCATCACCCGCTTCTGGATCGCCACTGTTGCGACAACTGCTTCGATTCCACGCCACGAGGTCTGGATTTGTTGCGGTTGAGTGGGTCCCAGAACTTGGCCAAGTGGTGGTTGAGCACTTGACCCCTTCACTTGGCATTTCGTCATCGGTGGCAACGGGTCTTCGTGATGTCCGGGCAACCGCGGTCAACGCCAACGGTGACGTCATCCTGCTCGGCACGAAGAGCGGCGTCGTCGTCGTTACCACCGTGAAGGGCGCCGCACCAAGTGTGACGGTTCGAGCACCGCGTCGAGCACGGGCGGTCGTCTTCAGTCGTTTGGGCGAACCCCAAGTGCTGAGTGTGATTGATCACGTGAAGACCGAACAAGCCTCACTGGTCACGGTACGCACCCTTGTTGGTACGAAGTGGCAAGTGAACCAACAATTTGGCGTTCCTGTCCCGTATGGCTCGTCAATGTAGCCAGAGCCCAGTTGGACCAAGGTGCGTCCTAGGGTTGGTATGTGGAATCTGAACACGAGTCAGTGAGCAACGTGGCGCCCACCCCACGACGGTCACGGAAAAAGAAGGTGGTGACGGTTCTTGTCGCCATGGCGCTCGTGGTCGTCATTGGCCTACTCGTCGTCACTACCTCAAAGGGACCAGCCAAGACGTACTTGCCGGCCGTGACGCTCACCACCGCAGCCGGAGAAACCCTGCACAGTCCTTGGGGGACGCCGGACAAGCCGGGCACGGCAACGGTGATCGTGTTCTTTGCCTCGTGGTGTGAGCCGTGCAAAAAAGAACTCCCCGCCTTAAGTACCTATCTGCGCACGCACGGAACTCGTCGAGTGGTCGTGTTGGGCCTCGATGGCAGAGAAGACCAGCCAAGCGATGGAGTGGCCTTTGCCGAAAAGGCGGGATTTCAAAACACGATTGTGGTTGACCCGAACTACGACCTCGTGTCGGGACTCTTTAACCTTCCTGGTTTCCCCGACACCGTGTTCATTGGCCGAGATGGCGAACTGATTGATCGCCACATTGGGCCACTTAGTGCCAAAGAATTCGCTACCCGCTACCAAGACCTCATTGAACGCTCGAAGCAGTAGTACCCGTAGGGTGCGTTGCAGTCACTGAACTATTTGGAGGAACCATGGCAACGACGTCCGCTGCAACAACCACTTGGACCGGCACCTTGATCGAAGGATCAGGCACCACTGAGCTGAGCTCCGGCGTCGCCACCTTGCCGGTGAGTTGGGCTACTCGCGCCGAGCGTGCCACTGGCAAGACCTCGCCAGAAGAGCTGTTGGCGGCCGCACACACGTCGTGCTTTTCTATGGCGCTTTCTTCGGCCCTTGCCAAGAACGACACCCCTGCCACCAAGCTCGCAACGAGCGCAGAAGTGGACTTCGTTCCCGGCCAAGGCATCACCGAGATTCGCTTGAGCCTTTCGTATGACGTTCCCGGCATCGACGCCGAGAAGTTCGCCGAACTCGCAAATGGTGCCAAAGAGAACTGCCCAGTGAGCAAGGCCTTGGCCGCGGTGCCAATCACGCTCACCATCAACGCGTAGCGGGAACATCCGCGCCTACGGCGTAACCGGCCCCTCAACTGCTCGCATCGTGCGAATGCTCTTGAGCAGCGGTAGGGCAATCACGACCACGCCACACAGCACCGTTGCGCCAGCGATGGTGGCTTCGACGCTCGTGCGATGGGCAAGAAAGCCAACCGCGGTGAGACCAACCGGGGTGGCGAGAATCGACCCTAAGTAGTCATAGGCCGAGACGCGGGCCAACACGTTTTGGTCAATGTGGGTTTGCAGTGACGAGTCCCACAGCACGCCAAAGATGTCGACGCCGACTCCTTGGAGCGCACCCAAGACCATCAGCACCACGAGTGGTGCGGGTGGGATGAGCAGTGCCATCAAAAGGACAAATGGCGCACAGGCCAACACCCCAACGACCATTGGTCGTTTCGGGTGCACCTTCATGGCAATACCCGCCCCGGCAATAGACCCAATGGCCATTGCGGTGAGGAGGGCGGCGTAGCTCGAAGGACCATGGAAGTGCTGTTGCATAACGGCAGGAACAAGCACGTCAACAACGCCAT
Source organism: Acidimicrobiaceae bacterium (assembly GCA_947447225.1). Lineage (GTDB taxonomy): Bacteria > Actinomycetota > Acidimicrobiia > Acidimicrobiales > RAAP-2 > CAIQEU01. Next base: position 2,668 of record CANFJV010000023.1, on the reverse strand, counting down.
TGGCGGCGGCATTAAAGACCAAGAACCCAGCCACAACGACCCACACCCAGGTAAGGCGGGTAAAGGCCGACCAACCATGACGAAGATCGGTCAACATTGAATGACCAGAACGTACGGGCTTGTTGAGTTGCAGGCCAATAATGAGCAGTGCACTGAGGGCGAAACTCGCTGCATCAATGGACAGCGCCACCACCGCATTGGTGGCGGCAAAGACCGCAGCAGCAAGAGCCGGACCAACGAGTGTTGCCGTGTTTGTGGAGAGTCGAAGCAGGGCATTGGCCGATTGCAGGTGTTCTTCTTCAACCACCTCAGGAAGCAGTGCGGTCATGGCAGGGGAGCGCACGGCAACAGCAGCTCCGCTTAGTGCGGCAAGGCCACAGATCCCGCCAATTGCGGGGTGATCTTGGCTCAACAGCACGGCAGTTCCACCAATGGCAATCGCATTGGTGAGATCAGCCACCACCATGAGTAGGTCTCGGCGAATGCGATCACCAAGGACGCCACCAATGAGCAAAAACACACAGGTCGCCAGCGACAGGGAACCAAAGACCAACCCAAGCGTGGCGGTCGACGCACCGGGAAGGGCCAAAATGGCAAAGGCCAAGGCAACGTTGGTGAACTGTGAGCCAAACACCGAGATGGTGCGGGCAAAAAACAGTCGACGAAAGCGAGGACTCGTTCGAAGCGAGCGAAGCGCAACTCGAACGGGTTGGTTAGAGGCGGTCATCTCGAAACGGTTCGTTGGTTAAAGGCGGAAGTGGTTCTTTGGGCTGCGGCAGTGGTCGGCCGAACGAGAAGATGCCACTCATTCCCGATCGCCTGCGGTCGCCAACTTGTCGCCACAAGACAATGAGGAGCAGCAGCACAATGGTGCCGCCAATCAGATTCCCAAGGACAGGACTTCCCGCATGGCTCTGCTTTGGCAGCGTGGTCGTCGTCGCTCCAACAGAGGCGGCGTGAACCGCAAGCCATGCGGAGCACACAACGGTTGAGCGAAGCATCGTCACGGTCACGTGACGGCCACGGCGATCTGCCAACTTAGGCAAGCAGGTCGCGAGCGATGTGGGTGATCTGAATCTCGTCGGTACCGGCGTAGATCTGGAAGACCTTTGCGTCGCGAGCAAGTTGCTCGACCCGGTATTCAGCAATGTAGCCATTGCCACCGAACAGCTGTACGGCTTCCATGGCCACTTCCGAGGCAGCCTGGGCGGAGTAGAGCTTCATGGCGGAGGCTTCAGCCAACGTTGGGGTGATCCCAGCTGAGCTCATCTCAATGTGGCGGAACACCAGGTTCTGCACGTTGAGCCGAGCAACTTCCATCTTGGCCAGCTTTAGCTGAATGAGTTGGTGTTGGGCGATTGGCTTGCCCCAAAGGACACGGGACTTTGCGTAGTCAATCGAGAGCTTCAAGCACTCTTCAATGACCCCGAGGGACATTGCAGCCACACCGGCACGCTCGGTGACGAAGTTTTCTTTGGCCGACTCACGGCCAGCCGCCTTTTGTGACTTGTCCTTCTTGCCACCAAGCAAGCGGTCGACGCCGACTCGAAGGTCGGAGAAGAACAGTTCACCGGTTGGTGAGGACTTGAGGCCCATCTTGCGCATTGGGGCTGACTGGGTGAGACCTTCCATGCCAGCGTCAAGCACAAAGGTCAACACTTCGCGCTTTCTTGGGTCCTCTTCGGAACCGTCGTCGAGCTTGGCGTAGACCACCATCGTGTCGGCGTAGGGGCCGTTCGTAATGTAGGTCTTTGAGCCGTTCAAGATGTATTCATCGCCATCGGGGCGTGCCGTCGTGCGCATGCCGCCGAGTGCGTCTGAACCTGAATCAGGTTCGGTGATGGCCCAGGCGCCGATCTTGTCCATGGTCATCAGGTCAAGACCCCAGCGTTCCATTTGCTCTGGGGTGCCGCCCTTCATGATGGTGCCACCGGCGAGGCCAGTCGACACGCCCATGGAGGTGACAATGCCAGGGCAGTGGCGGCAAAGCTCAATGATGGGAATGAGCGTCATCGCCGCAGAGTTGTCGCCACCACGACGCTCTGGCTTGCCCGTCTCGCCCGCAACTTTTCGGTCAAGCGCACGCTTGAACGACTCACGGGCCATTTCATCCATACCGAACGTGCGGTACATCTTGCGGATGATCTCGTAGGGAGGGACGCCCTCATGCTCAATGGCATCGATGTGGGGGACTACTTCGTTTTGAACGAAGCTGCGCATCGCTTCTTGAATTGCCAAGTGCTCATCGGACCACTGAAACATGGGGAATCTCTCTCTAACTAGAAGGGCAAAACTGAACTAGACGGCGAAGTCTTCAACACGGGTCAAGGTGTTGCGGTCCGTGTGAAGGATCAGGTCGTCTGAGCGGTAGTGCTTGTAGGTCGTCGTTGAGTCATAGGAGAACTCGCCGTCGCCAACGGTGATGGTGCAGTCATACAGAATCGTCTGGGCGTTGGTGTCCAAGTACTGGTTCGACAACACGCCGTAGGTCTTGGAGCCAAGCTCCGCGCCAAGGACATACTCCGTTGCGTCAGCCTTTACGTGTCCACCGGCGATCACGACGGATCCACGAGGCACCATGAAGCAGCGCATGACTTGCTCATTGGCGGCGTCCCAGAGCCAGTAGCCGATTTCGGTGTGGAAAGGGTTCTCTTCGCCGTCTTTGTAG
>CANFJV010000022.1 GCA_947447225.1 Acidimicrobiaceae bacterium | reverse complement strand
CCCATGGCGTTCCCTGGCGTGAAGACGACACCAGCAAAGGCAAGCTTCAGCGAAGCAGCCGTCGCCGACACCACACCTCACGCCGCGTCGACCAATGCGGCACTTTTGCGTCAGATCGATATTGAGGTAGCTGCACCCGCTCCTGATGGCTATGCACTGCGCCTTGTGGCCGCAACCACATTGTTTGACGGAACGCCCTCGATAGTCCACGCACCATCGCTTGCTGCTCTCGTGCCAAACGCAGTTGCGGCAGTCAACCCTTCAGACCTTGATCGGTTGGGCCTCCACGCTGGAGACCTTGTCCGCTTGAAGTCGGCAAGTGGGCAGCTCGAACTGCCGGCTGAGCCTGACACTTCCGTTGCGCGTGGCGCAGTGGTGGTGGCTTCTCGGACGAAGACGCACCTCAACGAAGCGGTAGCAAATGCGGTGGCGACCTTGGTCGATGCCACCGCACTGGTCACCGACGTCCGGATGGAGTCACGATGAACGGCCTTCTCGCTGCTGATCACTTGTTTGACCAAGGGTTAACCCTGGCGGTTTTCATCATTGTGGTGGTGAAAGTTGTTGTGGCCTTTGCGGTGCTGATGGGTGCGGTCACACTCATGATTTGGTTTGAGCGCAAAGCGATCTCTGACATGCAGAGTCGTATTGGACCAAACCGGGTTGGACCTTGGGGACTTCTTCAGACCCTTGCTGACGGTATCAAGTTGTTCTTCAAGGAAGATTTGATTCCGGCGGAGTCTGACCGCTTCGTGTTCAAGTTGGCACCATATTTGGTCGTGGTTCCGGCATTTTTGATCTTTGCGGTTATCCCCGTTGGCGGATCAGTCACGATTGCGCACCACACCTTTGATCTCCAAGTTGCAGACCCACCAATGGGGATCTTGTTGGTGCTCGCCTGCTCAGGTATTGCCGTCTACGGCATCATGCTGGCCGGTTGGGCCTCAGGTTCGAAGTATCCGCTCATGAGTTCTGTTCGTGCGTCGGCGCAGATGGTTTCGTATGAGGCTGCTCTTGGCATGAATGTGGTCACCGTGTTGCTCGTGTGCAACTCGCTGTCGACCCGAGCAATCGTCGACGCCCAGGGTGGTTCGTTTTTCCACTGGAACCTCATCACGACCGGCATTGTTCCGTTCTTCTTGTTCTTGATTGCCGCAACCGCAGAACTCAACCGTCCACCATTTGACGTGGTCGAAGCAGACTCCGAGCTCGTTGGTGGTTTCAACACCGAGTACTCGTCGATTCGGTTCGCCTTGTTCTACTTGGCCGAATTCATGAACACCATCACGATGTCTGCGGTCATGGTGACCTTGTTCTTTGGCGGACCTGCTGGTCCAGTGCCGAACATTCCTCACATCAAGTGGATCTTCCCGATTTTGTGGTTCACCGGCAAGGTCGTGGCGTTTTGTTACATGTACATCTGGTTTAGAGCAGCACTTCCTCGTATGCGCTACGACCAACTCATGGACCTTGGATGGAAGAAGCTCATCCCGGCGTCGCTCGCGTGGATGCTCCTTGTTGCTGCTGCGCTCACGTCGTGGCGCTGGGCGCTCATTGTCTTGGCCGGTGTGTTCATTGGCTGGATTGCATTGACGCAAGCGTTCGAAATTGGTGCGGATCGAGAATTGAGCGACGCTTCGGTGCTGCCCTCAATTGGTCAGCGTCCCCTTCCTGGTCGAGTGCTTCGGCGCATGACCGACGGTGACGCCCCGCTCGATGACGAGGCCAGCGATGAAGAGGTGGAGGCCTAATGGGATTCTTGTCCGAACTCCGTGAAGATCTCTCGTTCTTCGGCGGATTCAAACTCACCATTCAGCACCTGACTCGTCCACGAGTCACGTTCCAGTATCCAGAAGAGAAGAAGCCAAAGCAGCCCCGTCAACACGGTCGCCACGTGCTCAACCGTTACGAAGACGGCATGGAAAAGTGCATTGGCTGCGAATTGTGCGCTGGTGTGTGCCCGGCCAAGTGCATCTACGTGCGCGGCCTCGACAACCCACCAGATCACCCGGTTTCTCCTGGTGAGCGTTATGGCTTCGTCTACGAGATCAACTACTTGCGCTGCATTAACTGCATGTTGTGTGTAGAAGCCTGCCCAACCGAGGCCATCACGGACTCAAAGATGTTCGAGTTCTCCTTCACCAACCGGTCTGACGCGATTTACACAAAGACCGAGCTCGTCGTTGACGACGAAGGCCGACCACAGAAGATGCCCTGGGAAGACTGGCGTGAAGGTGATGACCTCATGACCTCTGGATGGATGCGTGCAACCGCACCGGCAGGTAACGCGGCCTATGAAGGTATTGCGCAGTGGTCTGGTGAACTTGGCTATGGCGTTCGCCAGGGCGAAGGCGGCCAATCAGAGAACCGTGATGACGACGTCACTGGTTCAAAGTTGCTGCGCGACCTTTTGCCTGGCCACTTGCTCAAGCAAGACATTGACCCCATTCACCTCGGTGTGCAAGGTCGAGTGTCGCGAGCCAAAAAGCAAGGCGAGTTCAACAAGGTCCGCCTAGAGCAAGCTCGTGACCGCCTCGTCGCCAAGCGTGCCCAGTGGAAGATTGACAAGGCAAACCGAAAGGCGGCGAAGTGAACCTGCTCGCAGCCGTAACCATTCCTGATGTGGCGATCTTCGTGCTGTCTGCTGCACTTTCGCTCGCTGGAGCTGTTGGAATTTTGTTGGCAAAGAATCCGGTGCACGCCGCACTCAGCTTGGTGATGACCTTGTTTGGTATCGCGGTTGCGTTCATTGAGTTGCAGGCGGACTTTTTGGCTGCCGTGCAGATCATTGTGTATGCCGGCGCCATTGTGGTGCTGTTCTTGTTCGTCATCATGTTTCTTGGTGTCGACAAGCGTGAAGACCTGTCAGTCGAGCCAATTGTTGGACAGCGGTCAACCGCCGCTGTTCTTGTACTTGGGCTGATGGCCTCAATCATCGCCCTTGGCTTTATTGGTCACTTTGAAGTTGGGCCAGCAAGCCAAACTGCAGAGTTGACCGGCGGAGCAGGAAATGTTGCCGACCTTGGTCGTGCCGTGTTTACGACCTATTTGTTTGCCTTTGAAGCAACTGCAGGCCTGTTGGTCATTGCGGTAATCGGCGCAGTCGTGCTCGCACGCAAGCCCGAGGCAAAGGCCACCGCCGCTGTTGTTGAAGAAGGTGAGCAATGAGCATCCCCTTGTCATGGTTCATTGTGCTCGCCGTGGTGCTCTTCGGCATTGGTGCCTTTGGCGTGCTGATCCGCCGCAATGTCCTCATCATGTTCATGTGTGTCGAGTTGATGTTGAACGCGGCAAACCTCGCCCTTGTGGGCTTTTCACGGTCACTCCACGATGTTGGTGGCGAAGCGACCGTGTTTTTTGTTCTCGTCGTCGCAGCCGCTGAGGTCGTTGTAGGCCTCGGCATTGTTGTTGCGATCTTCCGACGTCGCCAAAGTGCGATCGCTGATGACCTTGCAGAGTTGGGCGGCTGATATGACGCACCTCATCCCATTGATTGTGGCGCTTCCGCTGCTGAGCGGCCTTGTGCTCATTGCGAGCGGCAAGACCCTTGGTGAGCCAATCGCTGGATGGATTGCCACTGCCGCAGTCGGGCTGTCTTTTGTCGTGACACTCATGGTGTTCTTCCACGGTTTCTCCGACACCGGAGAAGCCACTACGAGCCATGTCCTCGACTGGATCAACGTTGGCACCTTCCATGCAAACTTGGACTTCTCGGTTGATCAGTTGTCGATCACCATGTGCCTTTTTGTAACGGGCATCTCGACGCTCATCCACCTGTACTCCATTGGCTACATGCACGGCGAGAAGTACTTCCGCAAGTTCTTCATCTACTTGAACTTGTTTGTGGCGTCGATGCTCATCTTGGTGCTCGGTTCGAACTTGCTCATGACCTTCCTTGGCTGGGAAGGCGTGGGTGTGTGTTCGTACTGGCTCGTGTCGTATTACTTCGACAAAGACGCCGCAGCTTCAGCTGGCAAGAAGGCCTTCATCTACAACCGTCTCGCTGACGTTGGATTCTTGCTCGGAACCTTCTTGCTGTGGAGCCAACTGCACACCATTACCTACTCGGAAATGCACTTCAGTGACCTGTCGTCACTCGTTGCCACGATGGCGCTGTTGTCCTTTGTGTTTGCGGCCTCGGGTAAGTCTGCACAGATCCCACTGTTCAACTGGCTGCCCGATGCCATGGAAGGACCAACTCCAGTCTCGGCGCTCATTCACGCAGCCACCATGGTGACTGCTGGTGTGTACTTACTGTGCCGTCTCCACGGTCTTGTGCACATGAGTGCGACGGGACAATGGGTTATTTGTGGGGTTGGTCTCGCCACAGCGTTTGTTGCCGCAACCATTGCGACGTCTCAGTTCGACATCAAAAAGGGCCTGGCCTTTTCCACCGTGTCGCAAATTGGGTACATGGTCTTGGCTGTTGGCACCGGCGACTATGTCGCTGCCATGTTCTTAATGGTTGCCCACGCCTTCTTCAAAGCCCTGTTGTTCCTCGGGTCTGGTTCGGTGATTCACGCTCTTGATGGCGAGCAGCGACTCTCTCGCATGGGTGGCCTTCGAAAGGTTTTGCCGTGGACGTATGGCACCTTCATGTTGGGCTGGCTTGCCATTGTTGGCGTTCCACCGTTCGCTGGATTCTGGGCCAAAGGATCGGTCCTTGACGCGGTGTTTGGAAAGTCGCCTTGGCTTTGGGGTCTCGGCCTGTTCACTGCGTTGTTGACCGCGTACTACATGAGCCGCTTGTTCTACCTGACCTTCACCGGCGCGGCTCGCTTCGATCAGCCTGGCCCGAACGGCGAACCAGCCATTTCGCACCCTCATGAGTCTCCCTGGACGATGCGTCTGCCACTGGTCATCTTGGCGATCTGTTCAGTCTTTGGCGGTCTTCTTGGCCTGCCATTCGTGCACAGCTTTGGCCTCGAGACCTTCTTGGAGCCGGTGTTTGGCAGTGACCTTGTGGTGCCGACGAGTTCGGTGACCCAACAGATTGTCTTGAGCACGGCCGATGCCATTGTGGCCTTCTTGGGTCTTGGCCTTGCCTTTGTCTTGTGGCGTGGTCGGGCTGAGCGTCCTGCGCTGACACCGAGATTCTTTGAACAGGTCTGGTTCTGGGACAACTTCTACGATGCACTCCTTGGACGTCCAGCAACGAAGCTTGCTGAGTATGCCGCCTTGACCGATGCATTGGTCATCGACGGTGCCGTCGATGGAACTGCACTTGCGGTGAAGAGTGTGTCGACCAAACTCCGTCTTGTTCACAATGGTCAGGTGCGCAGTTATGGCCTTGGCATCGTGGCTGGACTTGTTGCCCTGCTCGCCTACTTCCTCGTGGTGGTCGCCTAATGCACACCTTCCCGTATCTTTCGCTGCTCGTCATCGTGCCGCTCGTCGGTGCCATTGCGGCTGCACTTCTGGCAAAGACTGCTCCGGCGGCCGGTCGCACGATTGCGTTGGCGGCTTCTGGCGTTGAACTTGCGCTCGTTGTTGCCATGATCATTCAGTTCAAGACCATTGGTGCGTTCCAATTCACCTCGCAACATGCATGGGCAAGCGACTTAAGCATTCAGTGGAACGTCGGCGTCGACGGCATTTCGCTGTTCTTGGTTGCGATGACCGCTCTCGTCATTCCAATTGTGCTCCTCGGTGCACAAGTCGCCGAACGAGGCGCGGTGTTTGCTGCGTGGTTGCTGCTCTTAGAAGCAGCAGCAGTTGCGGCATTTGTGAGCCTTGACCTCATGTTGTTCTTCATTGCCTTTGAAGTGACCCTTGTGCCGTCGTACTTCCTCATTGCTCGCTACGGCCATGAACGCCGCAACTATGCCGCAGTGAAGTTCTTCGTCATGACCTTCCTCGGGTCGGCGTTCTTGCTCGTTGGCATTTTGGTGTTGGCCTTCATTCACCAGGGTCAAACCGGTCAACTCACCTTTGCCCTTGAAGAGCTCCGTCATACGACTTTGTCCGATGGCACTGGAATTTGGCTGTCGCTTGCCTTCTTGGCTGCCTTTGCGGTCAAAGCACCGTTGTTCCCCTTCCACACGTGGTCGCCAACGACGTATCGTGAAGCCCCTGCTGGTGGATCCATGGTGTTGTCGGCCGTGCTCGCCAAACTCGGCACGTATGGAATTTTGCGGTTCAACTTGACCTTGTTCCCACATGCGTCAAAGACGTTGGCGCCGCTCGTACTCACCTTGGCCACAATCGGCATCTTGTATGGCGCGATTGTTGCGTCGGCGCAAAAGGACATGAAGCGGCTCGTCGCCTATTCGTCGCTTGCCCAAGTCGGATTCATTGTTCTTGGAACCTTTGCCATGTCACAGCAAAGCTTGACCGGTGCGGTCACCATGATGGTGAACCATGGAATCATCACTGCTGCCTTCTTCATGCTCATTGGCTGGATTGGCCAACGACGCGGTGGATGGGACACGACCATGCTCCGCGGACTCCAGCGTCCAGCCCCTGTGCTTGCTGCGGTGTTTACCGTCGTGATGTTGGCATCGATTGGTCTGCCTGGACTGAACGGATTTGTTGGTGAGTTCTTGGTGCTTCTTGGTACGTTTGCCACGCACCGCTGGTGGGGTGTTGTTGCCACCTTTGGTGTGCTCGTGGCAGCCATCTACTTGCTGTGGAACTACCAACAGGTCTTCCATGGAGATGCCGATGAGGAAAATGAGAAGACCCCTGACCTCACGATTCGTGAGCGTCTCGTGGTGGCGCCCCTCATTGTCTTGATCGTCGTGCTTGGTGTGTATCCAAAGTTCATGCTTGACCGCATTGAGCCATCGGTTGCCAAGGTTGTGTCAAGCGTGGTGCACTCGAGCCCTGCGCCAGCAAGCCACGTCATTATCCCTTCGTCAACCCGCCTTGGAGGGGACCGATGAACGTCCTCACGATGCCGTCGATTTCATACTCGGCGCTTGCGCCGATCTTGTTCTTGCTGCTTGGCGGTGTGGTCATCATGGCCATTGCCGCACTCCGCCGCCGTGCGCTTTCGCCCACCACGACCACCGCGCTGACGCTCACTGCGGGCATTGGTTCGCTGGTGGCCTCACTCATTGAGTGGGCCCACGTGTCAACGTCTGACGCCACGAGCACCATTGCTGGGGCCTTGGCGGTTGATGGGTTCAGTGTCACGATCGCCATCACGGTGAGTTGTGCAGTGATCTTGGCGACCTTGTTTGCGCACCACTACTTGGAGCGCATGTCCATTGCGAGCGCCGAGTATCACGTCTTGGCCTTGACGGCGGCCTCTGGTGCAGTCGTCATGGGTGCGGCCAATGATTTGGTGGTCGTGTTTTTGGGCCTTGAGCTGTTGTCGATTGCGCTGTATGTGCTGGTGGCGCTCAACCGCAAGAGCCGAGCATCTGAAGAAGCAGCACTCAAATACTTCATCCTTGGTGGCTTTGCTTCCGCCATCTTTGTGTTTGGTATTGCCTTCCTCTATGGCGCAACCGGGTCGACAAATCTGCAAAACATTGGCAACACCTTGTCTGCTTCTGTTGCCGAAAAGCCTGGCATCTTACTGATTGGCATTGCGCTGCTGTTGGTGGGTTTTTGCTTCAAGATTGCCGCCGTTCCTTTCCACTTGTGGACACCTGACGTCTACCAAGGTGCCCCAACTCCAGTTACTGGCTTCATGGCCGCAGTGGCCAAAGTTGGTGGCTTTGCCGCAATGATTCGCGTGTTGCTCGCTGGGCTTCCTACTGCTCGCAGCTCGTGGGAGCCTGTGCTGACCGCCATTGCGATGGCCACCTTGCTTGGTGGTGCGTTGTTGATGGTGGTGCAAAAAGATGCAAAGCGGATGCTGGCATATTCGTCGATCAATCACGCGGGCTTCTTGTTGCTTGGCATCATTGCGTCCTCGGCGGCTGGCTTGTCGGCAGATCTCTTCTACTTGTTCACCTACTCAGTCGCCACCCTTGGCACCTTCGGCATCTTGACCATGGTGGCAACGGCGGCAGATGACGATTCAGCGCTCGCTCGCCTGAAGGGCCTGTCAACCAAGCACCCAGTCCTCGCTGGTGCACTAACGGTGCTGATCTTGGCCCAAGCGGGTGTGCCGTTGACGACAGGGTTTATTGCCAAGTTTGGTGTCATTGAAGCTGCGATTGGCAGTTCGGCGATTCCCCTTTCCATTGTTGCCATGGTGTCGGCGGCAATTGCAACGTTTGCCTACTTGCGCTTTGTGCTCAATCTCTATGCCGCACCCGAAGGCAACCTCGACGCCTTGGACGTTGAGGGCTCAACCACGTCGCCGACAGCGGTTCTTGGTGTGGCGATTGCGGTGGGCGTGACCATCGTGTTTGGTGTGGTGCCGAGTCTGCTGCTTGGACTGACCTCCACGGCATCAACACACCTGCTTCCCTAGTGGCTCGGCGCATTGCCCTCGCCACCTGCGAGGAATTGCCGCAACTCGATGATGATGGCCAAGGTGTCGTGGCCGCGTTTGGCCGGCTTGGGGTCGAAGCAGTCCCGCTCGTGTGGACCGATGCCGATGCCCCCTTTCACCACTTCGACGCCACCATCATTCGAACCTGTTGGGACTACGCACCAGTACGAGAGCAATTCTTGGACTTTGTTGAAGCTCAAGCGGTCGTCCGCAATGAAGCGTCACTCATTCGCTGGAATACCGACAAGCGGTATTTGGCAGCGTTGAAGCAAGCCGGTTTTGCGGTGCCCGAAAGTTTGTATCTTGCGCCAGGGGAGATGGCGGACTTTCCAGATGGTCGAATCGTGGTCAAGCCAACTGTTGGCGCAGGGTCACGAGGCGCCCGACGATTTGAAGCACATGAGACAAGCGACGCGGTTGCCCATGCACACGAGCTCCACCGCCTTGGTGCCACTGCACTCGTGCAGCCCTATTTGGACGGCGTTGACGTCTATGGCGAAGCGGCGCTGATTTTCTTTGGTGGCATCTTTTCTCATTCGGTCAACAAAGCCGCCATGTTGTCCGTTGGTGGCACTGGTCGAGCACTTGATGCCACAGGCCTCGCCTTTGCTGAGACCATCACGCCGCATACGCCGACGTCTGAAGAGCTGGCGCTTGCCGCTGACGTCGTGGCCTACTTTGAAGAACCGCCGCCCTATGTGCGGGTGGACTTGCTGCCGAGTGCACAAGGCCCCGTCATTGTCGAGGTGGAGTTGGTGGAGCCAAGTTTGTTCTTTGCCTTCACGAGTGGCGGCGAGGATCGTTACGCCCGCGCCATCGTGGAATCGCTTGGCTAAGACGTCTGGTCGTCACCTGTGGCACCGGTGCCGAGCACAATGGCTTGGCTGCGGTGTTTGGAGGTAAAGAGCCGCCCAAAGATGGGAACATCGGAGACCGATTCCGCTCGCAAGAACGACACCACGCTTGGAAGAAATTGCTCGGGGGAGTCGTAGACAATGTACCGAGGTTGCCAGGTTGGCTCGTATTTCGCATTGAACTTCCACAGCGACTCAATCTGCAAAAAGCCCGACAACTTGAGCAACAGCCATCGCTCTATGCGTTGTGCCAGCGAGATGTCACCGTCGGCAGCGAGCGCAGAGCGCAAGACGGCAAAGTTGAGCGAGAGCCCGGTACCGCCATGGTCGGCCAAGTAGGCAATCGTCTTGCAGAGGGCAAAGTCGAGCAACCCATTTGGATGGTCACCTCGGTCGCGTCGCATGCAGTCAAGCGAATAACCAGCAATTGCCGTTGAAGGCACAAACTGGCAAAGCGCGACCGGCTTTTGATGTTCGTCACGCACCACGGTTAACAACAAGCCCTTGTCGTGCGCATGGAACATGCGCCCGAGCATCATGGAAAAACCCTTCTCCTCCTCGCCTCGACGACTCGAGGTCAACAGTGGAATGAGTTCTTCGATCGTTGCTGGCGATGCCGTTGCTGGGTCGACAAATTCCACGGTGTAGCCAAGGCGTTCAACCCGCGTGACCGCTTGGCGAACCCCTTTCATCTTGTTGCCGGCGAGCGAGAAATTGGTGACGTCGACGACGGCTTCGTCGCCGATGTAGATCGAGCGCATCCCGGCAGCCAAGTAGAGCGGCAACCACTCCTCGGCCGCACCAACAACGCCGACCCCCCAGCCCTTCGAATCGGCAAACGCCCAGAACTCTTCAATGGCTCGTCGGCGTTCCACCGCTGGCCCAATGGGGTCAGGAGAGGCAATGCAGATGCCACCAAAGACGGCATAGGCAACCAGGGAATCTTGGGTGAAGAAGAATTGTTTGTCGTCGCGCAGGGCGAAGTAGTCAAGCGTGCCTCGTCCATGGCGAGCCACGATGTCTCGGGCCCGTTCCATTTGCGCTTCTCGGTCGGCGGTATTGGTCTCGAGGTGTCGACGATCGACCACTGGACGAGTGAGCAAATACAAAAACGCCACGACCAAGGTGATGCCAACGCCAAAGAGCACCGGGGTGAGCCAGTCATCAACTCGATCTGGCAGGGCGATTCTGGTGATGCCGGCAAAGCGTTCAAGAAGCGCAATCAGCACGGTGCCGACCGAAGGAAGGGGGTGATGAACACTCGTTGCCTCGGTGATCACGAAGGCAGTTAGCAGTGCCGCAAGACCGCCAAACACCAAGGTGGCGAATCCTGAAGCAGTCGAGGTGCGATCCGTTTCACCGCGAAAACTCCGCCATTCAGTCAGGGCCACAATGAGCACGCCTGCCGAGATCACAACAGCACCAAAACTCACTGCGTGCACCACATGGAGCACGGTGGAGATGCCAAGCAACAACACTGCAGCGATCCATGGTCGCCATTGCCCACGCAAGACGCCTCGAGCCAGCATCATCAAGATGATGCCAGTGAGCGCCACAAACGCTCCGGCTGTTTGGGCCACCGAGAGGGGGAGAAACTGGCTCAGCGAGTGCAGTCGATCGCGCAGCGGTGGGGCGAGTGCCACCAAAATATCAAGCACGCCAGTGGCAAACACTGAAGCGGCAACGGTGCGACGAATATTTCTCGTCCGCCGTCGCTTCTCGGCCGGGTCTGCCGCATCTGGCCAGGTGCCACCCGAGGGCCACGAGGCCACCACATGCGTGGTGATCTCGGTCGTGGTTTTGTAGCCCTTCACAATGGGCCGCTTCACTGCCATGCGCTCAAAGGTCACCGCACCTTTTTGGTCAGCCCACCCTGCATGCAGCCGAATTGACAGCTGGAACCCAGTCTCGAGTTCGACCATGGCGATTTGGCGAACATTGACATACACGGTGGGGAGGCCAAGGTGGCTTTGTCGGGCTTCAACTACTTCAGATGTTCCTCCGACAACCGCGAGAAACCCATCGTCTCGGTGGCGAAGCACGGGAGACAATTTCCCGCCAACAATCAGGCCGCGATAGCCAGCAGCACTGAGGGTGCGACCGAGATCGCCAAGTGGCTGTCCATCAATGACGAGGTCGCCGTCTGCAGGGTTGCTCGAAAGGGCGGCAAGTTCTTTGGCGATGAGTCGACGAGCGATGCCACGAGCGGAAAGGCCGACCACAATCTCGGTGATGGCAACCACGGCAACAAAAAAGGCAAGGCGAGTGCTCCACGGTTCTGATCGCACTTTGGTGAACACATGGGTCACGCCCTGGCTTGACTGAACAATGCGTTCAAGCGAATTGAACAACGGACTGACCGAAACCGCCAAGATGCCGAGCGCAGCGAGCAATGGTGGGAAAACGAGCCACTTGCCGAGTTGGCGATAGGTCACTCGTGAGGTCACAAACGATTCAAGGCGACTTGGATCCTCGAGTCGGGTGACATCACGAAAACTCGCGATGGCTTTGTCATCGAGCTTGAGGGGAGCTGCAGGCGTGGCCACACCGACACGGACCTTTTCAGTCCCACTCGTGGTCGTAAGCGACAGATCAAGGGCCGCAGCGAGGCGCACCCCACTGGTCGCGAGGGCAGTGGCCACGCGGGGATCGCACAGCGCAGCAGTGTCATGTTCTCCAACAAGGAGATAGCAGTCGCGACCTTTCACTTCAGTGAACGCAGCGAATGCTGCAAACACTGGCGCCAAGTTGGTGACGAGGCTTTCGGGAGTCGACGTGGCACCAAAGAGATTGCCGGCGATGATGAACAGCCCCGGACCACTCCAACGTTGAAGGCGAGAGATCAGTTCGTGTGCGGACGCAGCACACGAGGGGCTTTGCTCTCCCGTCAGCCACAGGTCGGCCATGACGACAATGCGGTGACCAACAGGGATCGATCGATCCTCTACTTCCAGCGTGGTCTCGACGCGCAACGGCTCTAGCACACCTCTATGTTCCCATCTCTTTCACAACGGTTTCACTCTTTTGACCTCACACTCGAACCGTTAGGCTCAGACGGTGGCTTGGGGCGGAGAATTAACAGGACTATGGCACTGGCATAAGGGTCTCGTGCCCCCTTCCAGGGCTGTCATCTTCGACATTGACGGTGTCTTGTCTGATGCAGCTGGACGCCAGCACTACATCGAACATGGCCGCAGAGACTGGAATGCATTCTTTGAAGCCTGTGGTGATGACCCAGTGATTGCCGAACAAGCGAAGTTGCTTGATTTGCTTGACCCAAGTCTCCAAATCATTTTGTTGACGGGGCGTCCATCACGAGTCGCACCCCAAACCATTGCTTGGCTCCATCGCTACGAACTTCGCTTTGACGTGTTGGTCATGCGCGACTGGGGTGATTACTCACAAGTGTCGATCTTTAAGCGAGATGTGGTTCACGATCTGCGCCGTTACGGCTTTGACCTTGAACTCGCGCTTGATGACGACCCGGATAATCATGCGATGTATGTGGCAGAAGGTATTCCTTGCCTCTACATCCACTCCGGCTACTACGAATAAGTCAGCCCACAAGGGCGCGGTGCATGCGCGTGCCAGTCATTCGTCCATGGCCAATGCATGCGGGGATCCCGACGCCGCCAATGGCCGCTCCAGTGAAGGCCACATGGCCAAGTCGTTCTGCTGCCGCCTCAATGCCCGCCACGCGAAGCAGGTGGTTCACCTGATACTGCGGGAGCGCATTCATCCATCGCTTCACGTTTGCTTCACGGTAGGTGACCGTCACGCCAAACAACTCACTCAACTCGTCAGTGACGTGCGAAATGAGTTGCTCATCGCTCAAGTCGCTAAAGCGCACGTCATCGATTTTCCCAACCGAGACTCGGATCAATTCATCGTCGGGACGGGCCAAGTGCGGCCACTTTCGTGACAAGTAGGTCACGGCAGTGGTGAGAAATGCCGTTCCTGCACGCCGACGTGCTGTTGAAGGCACCAAGAGCCCGGTGCCATGACGACTAGACGGGAAGAGCTCTGGCGCAACCACCAAGGTCACCACGCCAGCAGATGCATAAGAAATTGCATCGAGGAGACTGCCGAGTTCGACGTCAAGGCCTTTGACCACATGGGAAGCAGGTTCCGCCGGAAGGGCAAGAACGACTGCCTGGGCGACGAAGTCACCGTGGTTCGTGGTGACGACGTAGTCCGCATTTTGGCGCTCGAGCGTCTCAGCCGTTGTTGCATAGGCAATGGTGACCCCACGCTCAACGAGGACGTCCACCAGCATTGAAATGAGCGAGGACACCGAGCCTTCAAGTGAATTGAACACTGGTATTGCCGGCGCATTGTTGGTTGGAGGTGGCGGGAGCGTCGCTCGAAGTGCATGCATCAGCGACCCTGAATTCCCGGCGACTTGGAGAAGCTGGGGAAACGTCGCACTGGCCGACATCTCACCGACATGTCCAGCGTGAATACCACCGAGCATCGGGTCGACCAGCGTTTCAACCACTTCACGGCCGAGTTTGGCTGCAACGAGTGGTCCAATCGCGCGGTCGCCGAGTTTGCCGCGCAAATCATGGCGAGGGGCAACAATATCGAGCCCTGCTCGAAGCACTCCAAGCGGCGAGAGCACTCGGGACTTCGCCAAGGCTCGCCACTGGGTTGGAATGCCAAGGGAAAGGCGTTCTGGCATTGAGCGGATCTTGCCTCGGGCGAAAATCGACGCCCCAGTGGTCCCGGGTGTCCTGAGCGAAGCGCTCTTTCCAAGTGCGTCAATGAGCGCAAGTGCTTCAGGCCGTCGGGCGAGAAAGCCATCGGCGCCGACGTCAACGGTTCGGCCAGCAAGTTGCGTGGCTGCGATCTTGCCGCCACAACGCGTTGTCGCTTCAATGATGGTGACTGAGACCCTGGGGTCGAACGTGTCACCTCCGGTTAACGCAAACGCCGCAGCAAGGCCGGCAATGCCGCCACCAAGGACGAGAGCGTGTGGCCGTGTGGCCTCAGTCACGTTGTTGGTCAGCTCGCACAATGGCCTCAACAAGGACATCGAGAAAATCTTGATCAGCATTCAGTGAAGCCGTGCGGCTGAGATGGAGTCCTAGCTCATTGGCTGCGTTGTCTGCTTCAATGTCAAGGTCGTAGAGCACTTCTAAGTGATCGGCGACAAAGCCCACCGGGCAGACGACCAAATGGGTCGTGCCTTCGTGTTGGAGTGCGGGCAAGATCTCCAGAATTGAAGGACCAATCCAAGGATCTCTCGTTCGACCGGCACTTTGCCACGCAATCAGAAAGTCGGTGACGCCAGCGGCCTTTGCAATCATTGCCCCGGATTCAGCCACTTGACTCGGGTAGGGATCGCCAAGTTCCAAGATCTTCTCGGGCAACGAGTGTGCCGTGAAGGCCACCATGGTCGAGCCATTGGCCGAAGCGGGAAGCTTTGCTAGTGCGGCAGTGAGGCGTGTGGCTTGGATCTCGGCAAACGAGTCGAGGTCGTAGAAGTGCGTCACCGGAACATAGGTGGCGCCCAGCCGTTCAGCTTCTGTGCGGGCCCGCTCGTGGTATTGCTCGCTCCCGAGGCTGGCTTGGTGTGGGGTCAGGACAATGCCGATAATGCGAGTGCAGTGTGAAAGCGCGGCAACACCATCTTCGACGTAGGGCGCGGTGTATTTCGCCCCAAACGCGACCTCGTAGACCCCCGGGTGCACGGCGTCGAGCGTTCGAGCGATTCCGGCCACTTGTGCTGCGGTGAGTTCCGACAGCGGAGAGATGCCGCCAATGGCCTCATAGCGGCGTACGAGATCGGCCAAGAGTTCAGGCGTTGGAGCGTGCCCGTGGCGAATTTTTGTGTAGTACGGCTCGATTTCTTCGGCAGATCCTGGCGTTCCATACGCCATCACCACCACACCGGTCTTCGTCGTCATTTCGTCACTCCTGCTCTGCCTTCGGCGTGAACGAGATCGACCACTCGCTTCAGCGCATCAGGGTTGGTGGTGGGTAGGACGCCATGTCCGAGGTTAAAGATGTGGCCGGGGCGAGTACCTGCTGCATCGAGGACACGCCGGGTTGCTGCGTCGAGGACGTCGGTTGACGCAAACGTGAGCGCGGGATCGAGATTGCCTTGTAGTGCTACTCGCTCACCAACGCGGCGACGGGCTTCATCAAGCGGCACGCGCCAGTCGACACCGACGACGTCGGCGCCTGAAGTTGCCATCAGACTCAACAGCTCACCAGTACCAACGCCAAAGAGTGTGCGGGGGACACCGAGATCTGCGGTGGCATCCATGATGGCCTTGGTTGCTGGCAAGGCAAAGCATTCATATTCCGATGGACTGAGCGAACCAGCCCAAGAGTCAAACAGCTGCAAGGCGGACGCCCCATGGGCAACTTGAGCCCGCATAAAGGTTGCTGCACCTTCAGCGAGGCGACCCATGAGTTCCACCCACAGATCAGGGGCAGAGTGCATGAGCGCCTTCACCTTGGTGAATTCCCGTGAGGGTCCACCTTCAATGAGATAACTCGCCACCGTAAAAGGTGCACCAGCAAAGCCAATGAGTGGGGTGGCGCCGAGTTCTTGCACAACACGGTCGACGGTTTCGAGCACATAGGGAAGGTCGGCTTCAGGGTTGAGTGGGCGCAGTCGAGCAAGGTCGCTCCGGTCCTTGAATGGATCGGCCATCACTGGACCACGGCCTGGAACCACGTCAACGCCGAAACCAATGGCATGGACGGGTACGACGATGTCGCTAAACAAAATTGCCGCATCAACGCCGTATCGGCGCACTGGCTGCAGCGTGACCTCCGCGGCGACTTCTGGGTCAGCAATCGCGTGAAGAATCGAACCACTGCCGCGCAGTTCGCGGTATTCAGGAAGTGAGCGGCCGGCTTGGCGCATGAACCACACTGGGGTGTGGGGGACCGAAAGGCCTCTGCACGCCCGAATGTAGGCGGAATTTGCTGGAGTGGTCATTGCGTTCAATCTAGGCGTTCAGGCCTTCACACAGACCCGATTCTTTGTCCCGTTGGCTTGGTGTCAACCGGAAACTAGACTGGTTCGCCATCTCTGCGATGGTTCTGGAGGCACTGCGTGACGAACAAACACGATCTTGACGAAGAACAGGCCTTCCTCGACCACGCGCATGCAAGTTTGCAAGCCATGCGGGCTGAAGCAGAACACTTGCGCGACTCGGTCATGGACCTTGGCCGTGGTGGTACCTTCCAAAGTCGCACCGAGCGCGACATCGTGATTCGCAGTGCACTCGCTCGCTTGGAACAACTCGACATTGGCGATCAGTCACTGTGCTTTGGTCGAATTGATGTGGCCGAAGATGCCATCACCGGCGAGCCAGACAGTTTTCATATTGGTCGACTTGCGGTGTCTGGACCCGAGCGTGAGCCGTTGGTCGTTGACTGGCGAGCACCCATTGCCGAGCCGTTTTACCGCGCAACGGGTCGCGACCCACTTGGCCTGACTCGCCGCCGCCACCTCCATGTGCGCCGCCAAGAGGTCTTAGGTGTCGAAGATGAGTACTTCACCGATGCCGATGGCACCTTCTTGGCCCTTGATCCAGAACAAAGTGGCCAGGTTGAGCCTGATGGCTTAGTGAAAAGCGACGCACCAATTGGTGGTCCAGGCGCGCTGTTCGCAGCACTTGGACGCGCTCGGTCGGGGCAAATGGGCGACATCGTCGCAACGATCCAAGCTGAACAAGACGAGATCATTCGCGCACCGCTCAGCGGTGCGCTCATGGTGCAAGGTGGTCCAGGAACCGGAAAGACTGCGGTCGCCCTCCACCGAGCTGCCTATTTGCTCTACACCCACCGATTCCCGCTCGAATCCCAAGGCGTCCTTGTTGTTGGGCCAAACCCATTGTTCTTGCGCTACATCGAACAAGTACTTCCGTCGCTTGGTGAGACTGGCGTCACGCTCTCGACGGTGTCGGGGCTCGTCAAAGTAGTTGCGGTTCGCGCCACTGAATCAGCTGACGTGGCCAAGGTGAAGGGCTCGGCCGTCATGGCAAAGGTCGTGGCACGAGCAATTCGCTTGCGGCAGCGCACCCTTCGAGAAGCGGTTGAAGTTCCTTTCGGCGGACTTGTGCTTCGTATGACGCCAGAACAGAGCAAGCAGATCCTGGAGCGAGCACTTCGTCGTGGGGGATCACACAATTTGCGGCGTCGATTTGTCGAAGCAGAAGCGGTGCGCCTGTTTGCGGTCACCATTGAGCGTCGTCGTGACGCTTCAGAGTTTGACGATGACGAAGATGGCGAATTGGACTTGAAAGAACTGAGGAGTCAACTTCGCCAAATTCCGGAGTTCATTGCTCTGCTCAATCGGCTGTGGCCCCGCCTGTCCCCACATGAACTGCTGCACGACCTCTATGGCTCACTGCCGCTGCTCAATGCAGCGGGAAAGCAACTGTTGAGCGACAGCGAAATTCGCGCACTTTTCCGACCACGGTCACCGTTACTTGATGAGGTGTTGTGGACCGATGCCGACATCGCGCTGATTGATGAGGCGCAAGCGCTGCTTGGTCCTCGTCACGAGGGGGCAAAGCGTCGGGTGGAAGTGCAACGTGATCGAGACGGCATGAGTTGGCCAGAAGGCCTTGATGGTCGCTTTGTGGCAGAAACCCCTGAATTTTCTGATGAAGATATCCGCGCCTACGGACACCTTGTCGTCGATGAGGTGCAGGACCTTTCCCCAATGCAACTTCGGATGCTGGCGCGACGGTCACTCAATGGTTCAATGACGGTGGTGGGCGATGTGGCGCAATCAACGGCCCCCTGGACTCCTGCGGGATGGGCGGACATTGAGCAGTACTTGACCCCCGCGGGCGCACCACAGCGTGTGGAGCTCACCGTGTCGTATCGCACTCCCGCTGAGGTGATTGAGATGGCAACGCCGGTACTTCAACTTGGCGCACCAGAGATCCTCCCACCGACGCCCGTGCGCCGAGCCGGAATTCGACCCTTGTTCCGCAGTGTGCGCCCCGATCAAGTCTTGGCCGCAACGGTGCAGGCAACGAAAGAGCACCTCGACGCAATTGGTGAAGGACGCGTTGCGGTCCTGGCAGCTGCTGGTTTTGCTGGCGAAGTACTTCGAGCACTTGTGGCAGAAGGCATCGATGCGGTTGACCCAAGAATTGTTGGCTCACGTGGACTTTCAGCGCCGGTGGTTGTTGTGCCGGTCGATGATGCCAATGGCCTGGAATTCGATGCGGTCACGGTGGTTGAACCTCTGCAGGTCGCCCAACGAGGTGCGAAGGAAGGCGAACTTTCGCCAACGACACGAGGTCTTCGGACGCTGTATGTCGCAATGACACGCCCAACTCGTCGCCTCACGCTGGTGTCGACGATGCCAGGTCCAGTTGACTTCTCCTCGTGGGCAACAACGTCGGCGTAGAACGAAAGAGGTGCGCGACGCGCGCACTATGCTTTGAGTGTTCCAGTTGGCTTCGCTGACACTCCATCAACTAGAAAAGACATCGTGACTGCTGCCACCGCTCCAGAGATGAAGTTGGGAAAGATCACGCACGATCGGCCACCGATGCTCGCTGTGGGCATCATGATTTGGCTCGGCTCGGAGGTTATGTTTTTCTCCGGCCTGTTCGCTGCGTTGTTCACTATCCGGGGGAATCTGCCTGCATGGCCTCCCGTCGGTACGAAACTTGACGTGTTGCAGGCAGGAATCTTCACGATTCTGCTCGTGGCCTCGTCCTTTACCTACCAAATGGGCGTCTTCGCGATCGAAAACCGACGTCGCCAGGCCGCCAAGGTGTGGGTCTATTGGTCAATGGCCCTCGGTACGGTGTTCGTTGGCAACCAGGTCTACGAGTGGATCAACCTCGAGACGCGTTGGTACACCAACTCCTTCGGTTCGGTGTTCTACATCACGACCGGTCTTCACGGACTTCACGTGCTCCTCGGTATTGTTGCCATGGCCTTCTTGTTGGGCCGTATGCGCGGCAAGACCGATGGTGACCCAGGCGAGCTCGCTGCGTACCAAGGTGTCAGCTACTACTGGCATTTCGTTGATGTCGTCTGGATTGGCCTGTATTCATGCCTGTTCCTCCTCAAGTGATGGTGACCATGCTGCAGACGTTGAAGAAGTGCACCACTCGCATTGGTCTTGGACTTGTTGGTGCAGCAGCACTGACCACCATGGCCACGCCATTTATTGCTGACGCTTCGCCAGTACATGCTGCTGAAATTGGCGCAAAACACGTCTCGTGCCCGCCGGCAACGACGGCCAAATACGACCCTGAGTACGGTGTGCCGGCGTCACTCGTTGGTGAAGACGCCACGACGACGACCAAGAACGCGGGAACGCCATATTCGTCGATCCAGTGCTACGACGCCTCTGGCCAGTTAGTGGCCTATGGAAACGATGCCATTTTGTACACGTTCCCCGCCTCGGCATTGGCCCCACTCGGCGAGAAGTTGTATCAGCAGAACTGTGCGTCGTGTCACGGAACGAAGGCTGATGGCGTGCTCCCGAAGGCCACCGGCACCGGATACCCAAACCTTCGTGGCCTTGGACCTGCAACCATCAACTTCTGGATTACGACCGGACGTATGCCTGCGGCTGACCCCAAGGAAGTCCAGGCTGCTCGTAAGCCACCACGCCTCAACCCCTTCCAAGCAAACGCAATTGCTGCGTACGTGAACTCTCTTGAGCCAGCTGCTCCTGGAATTCCTTCCGTAAATGTGGCGGGGGCAAACCAGACAACGGGTCAAGTGCTCTACGCGCTCAACTGCGCTGCGTGTCACACGATCACCGGTGGTGGCGATGCTTTGGCCAATGGCACCTATGCGCCAAGTCTGCACGTTGCAACGGCAACCCAAGTTGCTGAAGCCTTGCGTATTGGTCCTGGAAACATGCCAGTGTTTTCTGGCAACTTGACCGATGACGAAGTCCGAGACATCACTGCCTATGTCACCGAGTCGATTGCGAAACCAAGCGACATTGGTGGTGTTGGCATGGGTGGTCTTGGCCCGGTGGCCGAAGGCTTCATCGGACTTGCCTTGGGTGTGGGAATCCTCATGCTCGTGTCCTTCTGGGTTGGAGAGCGCCAGTGACCGATCAACACGAACCAGCCGACATCTTGACGGTGACGGCCGACGCTGAACAAATGCAGCCGTTGGCAAAAGATCCCGATGCAATGTCCAACAAGATTGGCCTGCT
>CANFJV010000021.1 GCA_947447225.1 Acidimicrobiaceae bacterium | reverse complement strand
GCCAAGTCTTCAAGGACCGAGTCGTCGTTATGGAGTTGATTAGATGACATGGAGATATCCCGACATGTAGCCGTAGGCGCTCATGACTGCACCAAACGAAGCGATTCCGTGTCCGCAAGGGAATTCACAGTTCCACGAGTATGAGCCCTTCGGGCCGGCCAAGAAAGAAAACGTCACCGTTTGATGAGGAAAGTCTTTCGTGTTGCCGACGTTGTCTCCGTCGTAGTTTCCCGCCACCGGAAGTGGCACGTTTAGGAAGAATCCGGGTGACACGCCTGGTAGGGGTCGCATGGTGAAGGTGTGGCCAATTTCACAAGGCTTCAATTCAGAAACGTCAGCGTGAAAGGTTGCATCTGCACCAGGGCTGTCGGCACAGTGGCTGACATTGGTCCCCGACGACTCAATGTGAATCTTGTTGCCAATCGTTCCGGCCACGCGACCGAAGTAGGCGTTATTGAGCAACTCGCCAGAGTCGTACTGCGTCATGGTCATCGTCACGCAAGAACCGGCTGGCACCGAGTATTCATTCGACGGACCAAAGGCAGGCCAATCTGGATTTCCACCAGGGTGAACCGGGTTGCCTTGGTCATCAACGCCGGAAGAATCTGGATATGCGCTGATGTCAAGTGTGACACGAGGTGCCTGTTTGCCGCAGGTTGAATCGGCACCAACTGGTGTTGCTTTCAGTACCGAGATGGGGGCGCTATAGGACTGCGCCGAAAAGCCCACCCCAATGGCCGCAATGACAAGGGCCGCGAGCAGTACTGCTCCGCCAGCTCCAACGAGTCTGCGCATCGAGTCCTCCTCAGTGGTCAAATCAACGTCGTTGCTTCAACATAAGCGAACCTATACCCAAATGGGCAACTCGCGGCGAGATACTCATCTCCGAAGAAAAGCCCCACAAAGTAAGGTCAACTCGTGGAGCAAAAAACGCAGCCTCGAGACCGACGTCTCGGCCTGCACCTCACCTATGCCGCGGGGATGTTGCTTTGCGTCATTGCCTTCGGCATTGAAGTACTCCGAGGTGCTCGTGGCAACACGCTCAGTTGGGTCTACGTCATTGAATGGCCGATTCTTGCCATCACAGGAACATTTCTTTGGTGGAGGTTGCTCCACGAAGATTCCGCACACAAGGAAAAATCAGCCCGCCGCAAACTGCGTCAAGAACTCAACGCTGCCTCAGTCGCTCGTGCATCAGCTACTCGGCCTGACGAGGTTCTCGATCAGCACTGAGGCTCCGCCTCGGCCTTCAACAACCCGAAGCACAATCATCACGAGCGCTGGGATTGCCCAGAGGTCGCCACAGACCCACAACACGCCAGCGGCATAGTGCTGGTCTCGTAGCGCGGCCGTTGTGCCATGGAGGTTCACCGGCGCTGCATACCAAGGGGCAGCAGCCCCAATGGACATCCACATCGCAAGCACCAACATGGCAAAGGCAGTGAAGAGCACCGCTAGCACCTGGACTCGCCGGCGCGCTCGGGGCGCGTCGTTTGGTCCCGCGACAATGAGTCGCCAGAACAGATACCCCGCGAGGAGAAACGACGGCTCCATCAACCATTCGGTCGACCACATGTTTGCCATGTGCCAGTCAAAGACTGCTGGCAGGTGCCACAGCACCATGACCCCATTGAACAAGAGCACGGCGAACAGTGCATTGCCAACAACGCTGTCTACCTCTGCGCCAACGCGCCGGACGCTTCGCAGACCTCGGCGACCATCAAGTGCCGCCCCCATGAGTCCTAGTGCCCCAGAAACAATCAACAAGACCGGCACGTAAAACATGACGATCACATGGGACACCATGTGCCAAGCCAGCCAGTTTTGGCTTGCTCGCAAGAGTGGTCCGTCGAGACAGAGCAACACCAACGACAGCCCAACCGTTGCACCCGTTGCCCGTAACCACGGCCGATGATGAGGGTCACTCGATTTTTCAAGGCGCACCGCGCCAATCCAACACAGCGCAATGGCAAAGAGCACCAACATCCCACCAGGAGTGAGATGCCACGCACTTGGAAGCTCCATCGGCGCCATGAGGGCACCGTAGTGGACAGCGTCGTTAGCGGTGCGCACGTCCAATGGCATCTCGCACTGAAGCGTGCCCGGCACGGCGCAATGCGTTGTTGAGGTCCGCTGCCACCTTCCATGGTGCACGAGGATCGCGAAAACTCGCCGTTCCAACCTGGACCGCTTGTGCTCCCGCATGGAGGAACTCAAGTGCAGTTTTACCGGAGTTCACACCGCCCGCACCAATGATTGGGGTCGACGGCAGCGCCTTTCGGCACTCGTAAACCGCACGAACCGCCACTGGATGCACCGAAGGCCCCGACAGTCCCCCACCCCCATTGCCAAGGACTGGCAATCCGGTTTCAGGGTGTAATGCCATGCCAAGCAAGGTGTTCGTACACACAAGTGCATCGGCTCCGGCTTCAACCGCAGCTCTGGCAATGCCCACAAGATCCGCAACATTCGGGGATAACTTGACCCAAATTGGCAGCGATCCCTTACAGGCCTCAACCACTCGAGCCGTCTGCTCGGCTGAATGCCCAAACATCGATGACCGATCTTCAACATTTGGACACGAGACATTGATCTCGATGGCCAAAAGATCTTGACCAGACAACGCCTGTGCGGCAGCGCCGTAGCTAGCGACCGACGTGCCCCAAATCGAGGCGACCACCCGAGCACCTCTCCGCTGTGCCGCTGGAAGGCCACCTTCAAGCCATGCGGCGATCCCTGGTCCTTGGAGTCCGACGCTGTTGAGCATCCCCGCATCGACTTCTGTCACTCGAGGTGCGGCATTACCTGCCCAAGGGTCAACCGACAGCGACTTCGTGACCAGTGCGCCGAGTTCGCTCAAGTCGCCATAGTCGGCCAACTCATCGCCATACCCAGCCGTCCCAGACGCCGTCATCACTGCACAATGCAGTGCGACGGCTCCAACGTCAGTCGACAGATGGCCAAGGTTCTTGGTCACGCCACCGTCCCGTTGAGTGATTGCAGGCTTCGAACCACCAGTGGTTGGTCCTTTGCTGCAGCAATGCCGAGTGCAGCTGCTCGAGCGGCGGCGAGCGTCGTCAAGCACGGCACCGAGTTCACGAGCGCTGCCGTGCGAATATGAATGCCGTCGGCACGTGGCCCAAATCCTCGAGGCGTATTGATCACGAGTTGGATGCCACCGGAATTAATGAGCGAGATGGCATCGGTTGCCATGGCTTCTTCGCCAATCTTCGCCACCAAGTGCGCCACGTCAATCCCATTGGATCGCAAGAAACCAGCCGTGCCGAAGGTTGCGGCCAAGTCAAAGCCGAGTTCCACGAACAGTTTTGCCACCTCCAACCCTTGTGCTTTATCGCGATCAGCCACGGAGAAGAACACCGTCCCGCTTGCTGGCAGCGCGGATCCTGCTGCCATTTGGCTCTTCATAAACGCGAGGCCAAAGTTGGCATCAACACCCATGACTTCACCGGTTGAACGCATCTCCGGCCCAAGCAAGGTGTCAACACCAGGGAAACGATTGAACGGCATGACCGCTTCTTTGACGCTCACGTGGGTTGGTAACTCGATCACGCGCGGCAAAAGACCTTCTTCGCGAAGCGCTTCAAGCGTCGCACCGACCATGACTCGAGCCGCAATCATTGCCCAAGGAATGCCTGTTGCCTTGGCCACAAACGGCACCGTTCGAGACGCCCGTGGGTTTGCCTCGAGCACAAAGACATCGCCATCTTTGACAGCAAATTGTACGTTCAACAGGCCAACAACCGTCAAGTCTTGCGCCAACGCTTCGGCGTGACTGCGAATCGTCGCCAGCGTTGATGCCCCAAGAGTCTGGGTTGGCAAGGTGCAGGCCGAGTCGCCCGAGTGCACCCCAGCCTCTTCGACATGTTCCATGATGCCGGCAATCACAATCTCGCCAGACACATCACGCACCGCATCGACGTCAACTTCAATGGCATCTTCTAAGAACCGGTCAATGAGCACAGGGCGGTCATCGCTGACCCCACCATCGCGGGCAAGCACGCCACCAACTGGTGAACCCTCATCGCTTCCAAGCAAGCGTGACATCGCCCGCTCAAGACCCGCTTCGTCATAGACGATCTCCATGGCACGTCCACCAAGCACATAACTCGGGCGAACAAGTACTGGGTAACCCACTCGCTTTGCCACCGCAACTGCTTCATCTGCGGTCACCGCGGTGCCACCAGGCGGCTGCGAAATCGACAAGCGTTCACAAATCGCTGACCAATGTGCTCGGTCTTCGGCCGCCTCAATGGATGCTGGCGAGGTGCCGAGAATGAGCGAAGGGTCGAGTTGACCTGCGAGTTTGAGTGGCGTTTGACCACCGAGGGCCACAATCACCCCAACGAGTGAACCGTCTTGTCCTGCGGCTTTGGTTTCGGCTTCTAAGACATTGGAGACGTCTTCATAGGTGAGCGGCTCAAAGTAGAGGCGATCAGAGGTGTCGTAGTCCGTTGACACGGTCTCTGGGTTGCAGTTGACCATGACCACTTCATACCCAGCAGCGCGAAGGGCCATTGAGGCATGCACGCAGCAGTAGTCGAATTCAATGCCTTGACCAATGCGGTTCGGCCCTGACCCCAAGATCACCACACGTGGCCGTGGCGAGGGGCGCACTTCATCTTCTTCTTCGTACGTTGAGTAGTGATAGGGCGTCTCGGCTGGAAACTCTGCAGCGCAGGTATCAACGGTCTTAAACGTCGGCAGCACCCCAAGTGCTTTTCTCGTGGCGCGAATGGTGGCTGGATCAACACCCAAGAGATAGCCGAGTTGCACGTCGGAAAAGCCAAGTCGCTTCAGTCGACGAAGGCCCCGTCGCCCAAGTTCGCCAAGGACGTCTTCGCCAGATACCGCTGCGGCACGCTGTTCACTGAGCGCGACGCGCGCAAGGCTGATGCGCTCCATTTGGTCAAGAAACCAAGGATCGATGCCGGTTAACTCGACCAAGCGTTCGACACTTCGTCCGCGCCGAAGTCCCGCTTCAACCGCAAAGATTCGGTCGGGGGCGGCAATTGCAATTGCTTGGTCAAGTTCATCTTCACTCAGTCGGTCAAGGTCGCCTTCGGCCGGGTCAGCGTTTAAGCCATGGCGACCTTGCTCTAAGGACCGAAGTGCTTTTTGCAACGACTCAGGGAAGGTGCGACCAATGGCCATTACTTCGCCGACTGACTGCATTCGAGTGCCAAGGCGTGCTTCTGCACCAGGCAACTTCTCAAAGGCCCACCGTGGAATCTTCGTCACGACGTAGTCAATGGAAGGCTCAAACGACGCCGGTGTGGCTTTGGTGATGTCGTTCGTGATTTCGTCTAAGCGATAGCCGACCGCGAGGCGAGCAGCGATCTTGGCAATTGGAAATCCGGTTGCCTTTGACGCCAACGCTGAGCTCCTCGAGACGCGAGGGTTCATCTCAATGACGAGGCGTCGGCCGGTTTTTGGATCAACAGCAAATTGCACGTTCGAGCCACCAGTTTCAACGCCAACTCGGCGAAGGCAGGCAAACGCGTCGTCGCGCATTTCTTGATACTCAACGTCAGTAAGGGTTTGCGCTGGCGCAACCGTGATCGAATCTCCAGTGTGCACACCCATTGGGTCGAAGTTCTCAATGGAGCACACCACCACACAGTTGTCGGCTTGGTCTCGCATGACTTCGAGCTCGTATTCCTTCCAGCCGGCAATGGACTGCTCCACCAAAATCTCGGTGATGGGGCTTGCATCGAGTCCTTCTTGGGCCAGACGAGCCATGGCGACGTCATCGTGGGCAATACCGGTGCCCGCACCACCAAGGATGTAGCTCGGACGAATGATGATGGGATACCCAATGCGCTGCGCGATGGCCATGGCCTCATCAAGTGAGTGGGCAAAGTCAGAAATGGGCACTTCGAGGCCAATTTCTTCCATGGCGTGCTTGAACTGCTCTCGGTCTTCAGCGGTGGCAATCGCGACTGGGTTTGCACCAATTACTTCGACGCCGTGACGCTCCAACACGCCGAGCTCGACGAGTTCCATGGTCAAGTTGAGAGCGGTTTGGCCCCCAAGGGTGGGCAAAAGCGCATCAGGGCGCTCTTTCACGATGATGGCTTCAATGACCTCTGCGGTCAATGGCTCGACATAGGTGGCGTCGGCAGTTCCCGGGTCGGTCATGATCGTTGCCGGGTTCGAGTTGGCCAAAATGACGCGATAGCCCTCTTCACGCAGGACGCGACAAGCTTGCGTGCCCGAGTAGTCAAACTCGCAGGCTTGGCCAATGACGATGGGGCCAGACCCAATCACCAGAATCGATTTGAGGTCGGTGCGCTTAGGCATGGTTGGCTCCGTTGAGCAAAGAGGAAAAACGATCGAAGAGATAGCGGGCATCGTGTGGCCCAGGTCCAGCTTCAGGGTGATACTGGACGGAAAATGCTCGCAGTGCTTCAGCCGAAACACCCTCGACCACACCATCATTTAAGTTTCGGTGGGTGACGAGTGCCTGTCCCATCGCTCCATCATCAACCGCATAGTTGTGGTTTTGACTCGTGATTTCGACATGACCGGTCGAAAGATCGACCACAGGGTGATTGCCACCGTGGTGGCCGAACGGCAACTTGTACGTGGTGGCACCAAGGACTCGAGACAGCAATTGGTGCCCCAAGCAGATGCCAAAGATCGGCAATTCACCGAGGAGTGCGCCAACCGTGTCAACCGGGGTTGTCAGTGCTGCGGGATCTCCAGGTCCATTGGACAAAAACAGACCACTCGGGTTGAGTGAGCGAATCTCATCAGCAGACGTTCCTGCTGGAACGACAATCAAGTGACCGAGTTCTTGTAATTGGCGAAGCATTGTTGTTTTCACTCCAAAGTCCATCACCACCAAGCGATGGGGGCCACCGGAAAGTTCATAGGCCTCGCTCGTTGACACCACGGAGGCTAGATCCATGTTGTCGGTACCGGCTTCACTTTTTGCTGCTTCAAGCAACACCTCAATGGGCTGCGGACCAAAGGCGCCAGGAAGTGCGCCGTGCTCACGCAGGTGTCGAGTGAGTCGGCGAGTATCGACCGCAGCCAAGATAGGCAGATGTTCGTCAACGGCAAATTCCGCCAACCCACGCGTTGAACGAAAGTTCGATGGGCGATCCGCTAAGTCGCCGAGCACCGTGCCTCGACACCACACTTTGGACGATTCGTCATCAACAGGGTTGGTGCCGTAGTTGCCGAGGTGGGCTGTTGTGAACACCACGATCTGACCGGCATAGGAAGGATCAGTCAGGATCTCCTGGTAGCCCGTCATTGAGGTGTTGAACACCACTTCTCCAGTTGCCGGCTGATCACTAGCAAAGCCAGCAACTTCGCCTTCAAAGACCGTGCCGTCGGCTAAGACCAAATGGCCAAGTTGACGTTGCGTCATCGCGTTGCCACCCCTTCGAGCACGACTGGCTCGCCTCGAAGCACGGTGTGGCGAATCGCACCATGCATGACTCTTCCCTCATAGGGCGTGTTGGCGGCAAGTGACGCAAACGACGATCCGTCAACAGTCCAGGTCGCGTCCAAGTCAACGACCACCAGGTTGGCCACGTTGCCCACCGCAACCAATTCTCCATGCGGCGTGTGCCCATAGGGACGCGCACCTGACCGGTCGAGGCCAGCAATGCGAGCTGGGTTGGTGGACATCACCTGAAACAACTGCTCAATCGACATCTTGGCGCCGAGTACGAGTCGCTCATAGGTGAGCGAAAAGGCGGTTTCAAGCCCAAGCATTCCAGGAGGCGCCTCATCAAAGGGCAGGTCCTTGGTCTCTTTCGTGTGTGGCGCGTGATCCGTTGCCACGGCGTCAATGGTGCCATCAAGGAAACCTTGAATGATGGCTTGAACGTGGTGGTCTGGCCGAAGCGGAGGATTGACCTTGAAGACGGCGTCATAGCTTTGGAGTGTTGCATCGGTCAGCGTGAAGTGATGCGGTGCCGCTTCAGCGGTCACCTTGATGCCAGCGGCCTTTGCTTGACGGACGAGGTCGACAGACCCTTGCGTTGACAAGTGGAGCAAGTGCAGACGAGCACCGAGTTCTCGAGCTAACAACAGATCTCTTGCCACCATGGCTTCTTCGGCTGACGCTGGCTGGCCGGGAAGTCCGAGCTTGGCTGACCACTCCCCTTCATGCACCACACCGCCTGCAGCAATTGCGTTGTCCTCGCAGTGCTCGGCATAGGTCACGCCAAGTCCTCGGCAGTAATCGAGTGCTCGACGAGCAACGCCACCGTGTTGAACGCCGCTGCCATCATCGGTGAACAGCTGCACCCCAAGTTTTGCCAACTCGGCAATGGGCGAAAGTGCCTCGCCTTGTCGGCCAACGGTGATCGCTCCAGCAACCGCAACTTCACAGGTCGACACTGCCCCAAGGTCAAGAACTGCTCGCACCACAAAGGCGCTATCGAGCACCGGGTCAGTATTTGGCATGGCAACGACTGCGGTGTAGCCACCAAGGGCTGCGGCACGAGCTCCCGTTGCAATGGTTTCGGCCTGTTCTTTGCCTGGTTCACGAAGGTGGGTGTGGAGGTCGACGAAGCCTGGGCCAACCACACAGCCCGCGGCATTGATGACCTTGGCGGCTACGGGTAGGTCAAGGTCAAGACCAATGGCCGTGACAATTCCCTCTTCAACCATGACGTCGGCTCGAATGAGGCCAGTTTGGGTGAGGACGTTGCCGCCAACAATGGCCAATGCTTCTTGCGCCATGCCGTAGCGAGCAGTTTGAATGATCGTCATTGTCCGACTCCTTCAAGTCCTTGGTTGCCACCAGTTAGCAGCAGATACAGCACTGCCATACGCACCGCCACCCCATTGGTGACTTGCGTGGTCACGAGGCATCTCGGGTCGTCTGCTACTTCTGAGGCAATTTCAACCCCGCGCACCATGGGTCCGGGATGGGTCACTCGAGCGCCGGGCTTCAGTGCACGCAGTCGTGTTGTGGTCATGGCGAAGTCAGCATTGAATTCTCGAAGGCTCGGCACACATTCACCGCTCCCCCGCTCTGCTTGGAGTCGCAACACTGAAATGAGATCTGCCTGTTCGAGTTCTGCGTCGAGATCATGGGTGACCTCCACCCCCCAGCTTGAGGTGTCGCTCGGCAGCAAGGTCTGTGGTGCACACAGCACGACGTCCGCGCCTAAGGCCTTGTAGGCCAAGGTTTCACTTCGTGCGACTCGACTGTGGGCAATGTCGCCAACAATGACAATGCGCTTGCCGGCAAAAAGTTCCGCACCAGTGTCAATTGGTTTGACGCCTGCATCTTCGGCCCAGGCTTGGCGAACGGTAAAGGCATCGAGGAGACCTTGGCTTGGGTGTTCGTGCCAGCCGTCTCCAGCGTTGATGACGGCAATGTCGTCAAGCCACCGTGAGGCTTGCAGCGGAGCGCCAGAAGAGCGGTGGCGAATGATGACTGCGTCGATACCTAAGGACTCAATGGTCTTCAAGGTGTCTTTGAGCGACTCTCCTTTTTTCACCGACGAAGAAGCGACCGATAGTGACAGCACATCTGCTGATAATCGCTTCGCTGCGGTTTCAAAACTGAGGCGGGTTCTCGTTGATTCTTCAAAGAACAAGGTGGCAACTACTTTGCCTTTGAGCGCAGGGACCTTCTTCATCGTCCGTCGCTCAACTTCGGCGAACGATTCCGCCACGTTCATCACGTCAATGATGCCCGCTTTGCCAAGGTCATGAATGGAGAGGAGATTCTTCATGATGCTGAGCGCTCCTGTTGTCCCAGCCAAATACCGCGCACACTGGCGTCGACTCGCTCGGATCGGGCCGTTGGCAAGTTCTTGCCGACATAATCGGGCCGAATAGGCAGTTCCCGATGACCTCGGTCAACGAGCACCGCAAGCTCTACTGATTTCGCTCGCCCAAAGTCGCTCAGCGCATTGAGTGCCGCCCGAATAGTGCGCCCGGTGAACAGCACGTCATCGACAAGCACGACCACTTTGCCATCTAGGTCAACAGCAATGTCGGTTGCAGCTTCAGGAACAACTGGCCGCAATGCCAAGTCGTCTCGGTAGAACGCAACATCGAGCGAACCGCGGGCAATGTCATGACCAACAATGCGCTCGAGTTGCTCGGCCAAGTGCTGTGCTGGCTCAAGGCCACCGCTTTGTAGCCCAATGACGACGAGCTGTGAAGCTGAGCCATGTCGCTCAATGATTTCGTGCGCCATGCGAGTGAGCGCTCTACGGACATCATCAGCGCTTGCAATCTCGGCACCGAGCGCTTCGCCAGCGCGTTCATGCGCGACGTTAGGGTCAGTTTCGGTCACTTCTTCTCCTCACCGTACGAGCCTCACGGGACTCGCTTCACGGCACCTTCAACCTACCACCGCTGCTCAACTCGTGAGCGAGGTCCCTACGGGCGCACTTGACGGGCGATCGTCGACAAAATGCCATTGACGAAGCGACCCGAGTCATCGGTCGAAAAGGTCTTTGCCAACTCCACCGCTTCGTCAAGTACGACGGCAACGGGTGGTTCTTCTCCGGCGAGCAACTCACAGGTGGCGAGTTGCAAGACGAGACGGTCTATCACTGCCATGCGCTCAATCGTCCAGCCAACGGCTGCATCGCTGATGAGGCCAAGCGCCTTCTCGCCGAATTCTTCAACCTGGGAAAGGAGTTGACAGGCAAACGGGTCGGGTCGAACGGGAAGCTGATCGAGGACCGAGAGCGCAGATAGGCCCTTTGCGTGTGCTTCGTAGAGGAGGCCTAGTGCTCGTTCTCGAGAACTTGACCGATCGCGGAGATCTTCCACCCGATCCTCAAGCTCGGGTCAAGTACTCGCCGGAGCGAGTATCGACCTTGATGACGTCACCAGGGTTCACGAACAACGGCACCTGGGTGACAAGTCCGGTCTCAAGGGTCGCGGGCTTCTTCGCACCCGACACGCGGTCGCCTTGGATGCCAGGTTCGGTTTCGGTGATCTTCAACTCAACCGCTGCTGGCAGATCAACACCGACAATCTCGGTTCCGTACATCTGCATGACCGCGGAGGCGCCCTCGAGCAGGTAGTTGGTGGCATCGCCAAGACTTGCTTCGGTCACGTTCATCTGGTCATAGGTGACCTGATCCATAAAGACATAGTCCGCACCATCGCGGTAGAGGAACTGCATTTCTCGCTTGTCAATGATGGCTTGCTCTAATTTTTCATCCGCGCGGTAGGTGCGCTCAATGACCGCTCCAGTGCGGACGTTGCGGAGTTTTGTGCGCACAAAGGCGCCGCCTTTTCCAGGCTTTACGTGTTGGAATTCAATGACGCTGCACAGGCCCTCTGGCAGGTTCAAGGTGATGCCATTTTTCAGATCGTTGGTCGAAATCGCCATACAGGTTCCTTGATGTTGCGCGGCAAAGCCGCGGTGGTTGGTTGGTCGCGTGTCAACGACGACCCTTCACTCTACCGTTTGACGCTACGGCGCTTGAGTGATTCCGAGAAGGTTTGCCACTGCCTGCACACCAAGTACATAGGACAAGGCGCCAAAGCCGGCAATCGAGCCGTGGGCAACGGGAGCAAGCACCGACGTGTGGCGGAACGGTTCACGAGCCGCTGGGTTCGACAAATGCACTTCCACGATGACACCCTCAAAGGCACTCAGCGCATCGTGAATCGCCCATGACGTGTGGGTGAAGGCGCCAGCATTCATGATGATGGCGTCATCAACGCCTCGAGCGGCATGGATAGCCTCAATCAACACACCTTCATGATTTGACTGCAGGTGATGCAGGGTCGCACCAAATGACGCTGCGGCACTCGTGGCATGTTCAACATGGTCATCGAGCGTTGCGGTGCCGTAGATGGCGGGCTCTCGAGTACCCAAGAGATTGAGATTGGGCCCGGACAACAACAGTATCGACGTCATGGCTTTGCTCCCATGTTCTCGAGACTAGATCGCACAGCATGGACATCGAGGTTCTTCACCACTTCAATACCTTGAGCGCCATCTAAGATAAAAGTCAGATCATGATCGGCTTTTTTGTCGCGACCCATGAGATCGACAAGCTCGGTCGCTGACAAACCCTCAGGCAAGCGGCCATCTAGGTCGAGTTCGCCAAGGATGATGCGGTGCTCATGCACTCGCGAATCGTCAATGCGTCCCAAGTCAAACGCCAAGGTTGCCGCGAACATGAGGCCAATGGCCACCGCTTCGCCGTGCTTTAAGTCAAGGGTGGTTTCGCCACGTTCCAAGTCGAGTGCTTCTAACGCATGGGCCAAGGTGTGGCCGTAGTTGAGCAGCGCACGTTGGCCGCTTTCTCGTTCGTCTCCCACCACCACAAGTGCTTTATCGGCAACGCACGACGCCACTTGATCATGAAGATCAAGATCAAGGAGTTCTCGCCCACCCTCGCCACGTAGGAGCGCATACTTGGCAATTTCTCCTCGACCACAGGCCCACTCACGAGGCGGCAGACTCGACAGCACCTCGGTATCGCACAACACCGCACTTGGCTGCCAGAAGGCGCCAACGAGGTTCTTTCCTTCGGCCAGATTTACCGCCGTCTTTCCACCAACTGCCGCGTCGACTTGTGCAAGCAAACTGGTGGCAATCGAGAGGTAGCGAATTCCGCGGTGATAGATCGCGGCAACAAAACCAGCGACATCAGTCACAATCCCGCCGCCGACTCCAACGACGAGGTCATTTCGAGAAAATCCAGCCGTCACGAGTTTTCGACACAGCATCTCGACGGTGGCGAGGGATTTTCCTCCTTCACCACCTTCAATCGTGAACACCACCTGCTCGCAACCACTGTCGAGGCCACCCAACCATCCAGCGTCGACCAGGTTGACCTCGGTGATGATGGCAACTTTTTTGGGCGGGTTGTGTAGTTCGCTAATGGTCTGAGCAAGAAGGTGGCGCGCACCATGGCCAACGATCACGTCATAGGGGTTGTCGCTTAATGCCACAGGAATGGTCAGCACAATGTCTCCAAGGCTTTGCATAGGTTTGCCACAATGGCCGACACCGATTGATCGTCAACCGCCACCGTAAGTGTTGCCGCCTTCTCATAGTTTGGCGCCCGACGGGCCAACAGATCGGTCAAGGTGGCCTCGATATCCCCCGACAGCAGTGGTCGACCTTGGCCAGCGCCAACGCGGGCCACCAGTGTGTCGAGGCGAGCAGTAAGCCAGACGCAGCACTGACGATCAAGTTCTCCTGCCGCCGGACCGTCGACAATCCCACCGCCCGTTGCAATCACGAGTGGTTCGCTGCTCGCTACTGCCTCTCGCAGCGCAACGGCTTCACGGTCACGAAAGCCGTGCTCACCATCGCTGGCAAAGATTTGGGCGATCGTTCGCTCCGCACTTTGTTCAATTGCGGCATCGAGATCGAGAAACTGGCGGCCCATGGCAGTTGCCAACTTGTTCCCAATGGTCGACTTGCCCACACCCATCATGCCAATGAGCACAATGTGGCGAGGTGTCTCGGAGGTCACGCCCTCGGGCCTGAGACCGTTTCGCCGAGGTGGGCGACATAGGACTCGTGGTTGCGGGTGAACTCAGCCACCGAGTCGCCACCAAACTTGCGCTGCGCTTCACCAGCCAACACAAGTGCGGTCATGGCTTCTGCCACCACACCCATTGCGGGGACCGCGGTGACATCAGTTCGTTCCTTGAACGACACGGTCGATTCTTTACTTGCGACATCAACCGTTGCCAGTACTGGTCGATTGAGCGACGCAAGCGGTTTCATGTAGAGGCGAGCAACAAGCAAAGCACCTGACGTCATTCCGCCTTCAATGCCACCAGCTCTCGCGGTTTCGCGCACATAGCCGCCAGCAGTTGGGGCGTCGGCGGCATCAAAGGTGATGGCGTCGTGTGCATCAGAACCACGTCTCGTGGCAACATTGATGCCTTCGCCGAGTTCCACCGCTTTGATTGCTTGGATCGACATCAAGGCTTGCGCCAAAAGGCCGTCAATCTTTCGGTCCCAGTGCACGTGACTGCCAAGTCCAACGGGAACGTTGTAGGCGAGCACTTCTGCCACCCCGCCGAGCGAGTCGCCTGCTTTTGCTGCTGCCTTAATGGCGGCAATCATCGCCGCTTCATCTTGAGGATGAAAGCAGCGGACCTCCGACGCGTCAATCGCATCAAGGTCTGATGGCAGTGGACGTGCCCCACTGGTTGCTTCGACGTCGCCAAGTCCAACGACATGGCTGAGCACGTCGACGTCAATAGTCTTGAGCAAGGCCTTCGCCAACACGCCAGCCACCACTCGAGCAGCAGTCTCTCGAGCCGATGCACGCTCGAGGACATCTCGAGCATCATCAAACCCATACTTCTGCATGCCAGCCAAGTCAGCGTGACCTGGACGAGGAGCCGTCAATTGCTTTGATGGCAAGCCAGGGGCGGGGTTCATTTCTTCAACCCACTTTGGCCATTCCGTGTTGGCAATTTCGACTGAAACCGGGCTTCCGAGGGTCCGACCATGGCGAACGCCGCCAAGAATGCGAAGTTGATCGACTTCAAAGCGCATGCGAGGCCCACGGCCATAGCCAAGGCGCCGACGACCGAGATCGCGCTGGAAATCTTCTTCGGTGATGGACAGTCCTGCAGGAAGGCCTTCGACAATCACCGAGAGCGCTTGACCGTGGGATTCACCTGCAGTAAGGAAGCGGAGCACGCCTCTAACCTAGTCGGCCGCACCATGGCACTTCGAAGCCACCTTCGGCCTATGTCTAGTAGTAGGGCTTGTCGCCCGAGCCGTGGTCAGTGACGTCAATCAAGTCACCAAGGTCTGGAATCTCTTGACGAAGCATGGTCTCAATGCCTTCACTCAAGGTCATCCGACTCATGGCGCAACCTTGGCAACCGCCGGAAAGGCGCACATAGGCATGCTTGCCAACTTCGTCAACAGCGACGAGATCGCACCGACCACCGTGACTTGCAATCGATGGGTTGACCGCTGCTTCAAGCAAATCAGTGATCCGTCGACCGAGAACGCCGTTGATGCCTTGCGACAACACCTCCGCTGGAATCTGCGCACCGAGTTCAGGCCCAGGCCGGTTCGGGTTCACGATGACGAGGCCGCCCTCTCCTTCGGTCGAGAACTCCAACTTGGCACCAGTGAGGCGGGGCACTGAGCGAGCTGGCACCACGGTCGTAAGGCCGTCAAGGGTCCACACCGCATCATCGTCGCCAGCGTCGGTTCGCGCTTGGAAGTACAGGTCGTAGACGAAGTTCCCAGCCTCAATGGCACGGACTTCAAGCCACAGTGCCATCGACGCTGGTTCAGGTTCGGCGCTCAGTGCGTCGATGACAATTTGGCGAGCTTCGTCAGTGATGGAAATCACGGGCTCGGTGACAGTTTCGGAAGTGGCGTCAAGTGACGTAGTCATGGCCTCAGTCTAGGGGTCTCGTGTTGCGTGAGTGCGGGCAAGGTGGAGTCAACTGAAGAAACAAACCACGTCCAAATTGCTGAGCCACTTCATTTGTCGGGGCTATCGTCGCCACATGGGTTCCACACTGCCAAATGACCTTCACGAATGGGTCAGTTTTGATGACACCAAAGAAGCACGCACCTGGGTGTTCGACGTGACCTTTCTCACGTCGAACTGGTCGTGCATTTTCGGCCAAGGTTGCCAAGGCGTGCTCACCGGTCCCGCCGAAGAACTCATTCAAGGCTGCTGTTCGTATGGCGCGCACTTCATTGATGACGCCGACGTTGCCAAAGTTGAGGGTTGGGCAGCCACCCTGTCGGATGACGAATGGCAGTTCAAAGCCAAGGCCAAGCGCGGCATCACAAAGACGGATCGTGATGGATCAGTGACAACCCGCCTCATCGATGATGCCTGTATTTTCCTCAATCGACCGGACTTTCATGCCGGTGCTGGCTGCGCGCTGCACTACGCCGCAATTCGTCGAGGCACGAGTTACGTGGCCATGAAGCCAGAGGTTTGCTGGCAACTCCCCCTTCGCCGGGAAGAGTCCGTTGACGACAATGGTCATGTCACCACCACCATCAAACAGTGGGATCGCAGTGGCTGGGGTGAAGGCGGAGCGGCGTTTCACTGGTGGTGCACAGAGGACCCCGCGGCATTCAGTGGGACAGATTCCGTGTTCGCCACCATGAAAGAAGAACTCACCGAGATGGTGGGGGCAAAAGTCTATGAACGCCTAGGGCTCTATCTCCAAGAGCGAGTGCTCCGGCGCACGCCTATTGCGCACCCGACGGTGCGACAGCGACGTCAGTCCTCGTAAAGCGGATCTGGCTCGTCAGAACCCGTTGAGGGAACTTCACCCAAGATGCGCTCGTAGCTGTCGTCTTCCGCCAAGCACCACGTTGCGTGAATGTCCTCAGGCTCTGCCCCACACTCATCGCACGGCTTTGCGCCAATGCCAGGGGACCGCTTGAGGCCGCGTGCCTCTTCGTAACGACGATGACGACCCTTCTTCACGAGATTCCTCACTCCCTCGCGAGCACCGGCCGTCGTGGAAACTCCACCGGCGACCGTCAACCGCGGTTGACGAGAACAGGCGAGACCTCTCAAGAACTTCGCCGTTCAGCCTCCTAGTGTATCGGTCGAGAGCCCTGTGTGATTCGATGGGGAGTTGAGCAGGTGTGCTCACGAAATCAGGAGGAACCATGGCCGCATTTGACCCCACCGCGATGATCGAGCGCTTTCGCTTGCGGGCCGAAGCCGTCAAGAATCGTGGCCTTCCTCCGGTTGAAGGTCCCGAACGGGCGAGATTCAAAGAGCAAGCCCAAATTGACTTCATGGACTACGCCATGATCAGCGATGCCGCAGCAGAACTCCATGACGGCATCTTGACGCTCACCATTGATCTTCGAGGACCAGCGAACTAACCGCCGTAATTCATCCTGGTGTCTTCCATGCGCAGAATCTGCGCCTGGTCGGCGCCATCGCGCTCACCCACTCGTGCTACTTCTGCCAGCACAAGCGCATGGCTCTCAAATTCCTGGTAGCCAACGACTCGGGCTTCAATCCACGACACCGACGACGCAAGGTGCGGAAGCCCGGTTTCGCCAACGATTACCGACTGGCCAGCCATGGTCAAGGCTCCATCAATCTCGACGAGGCCCTCCGCCACGGGTTTCACGAATTTTCGAACGACTGCTCGATCTTCTCGGTCAAGGATTGACAGCGCAAGTTGCCCACTTTGGCGGATGAAGTCGAGTGTCACTGACGTCTGTTCACACGCAACGGCGAGTACGCGAGGCGTGGTCGCCACTTGGGTAACCAAATTGACGGTCATGACATTGGCGTTCTTCGGCCCTTGTCGGAGGTCGCCTCCGGCAAGGAGATAAAGACCAGTTGGCAGCGAC
Source organism: Acidimicrobiaceae bacterium (assembly GCA_947447225.1). Taxonomy (GTDB): domain Bacteria; phylum Actinomycetota; class Acidimicrobiia; order Acidimicrobiales; family RAAP-2; genus CAIQEU01. The sequence continues at coordinate 3,451 of CANFJV010000021.1, read as the reverse complement.
CACAGCACGCGTCGAGTCATGCGGTCAGTTGCGTCATCTCGGGCTGTGGCCTCGTCGTCGTGGTCGGTCATGGCAACGTGGTGGTGGTCGTCGTGGTTGACAGCGGCTGGCCGAGTAACGCTTCCAAGCGACTCGTTGCCTGCGCCAAGGCAATCAACCCTTTGGACCGGTTTTCAACCGATTTTGCCATGAGCGCTCCGTCGACATCGCCTGCGTTAAAACATTGGTTGGCCCCAGCACCGAGATCACCATAGGCAGTGCCAAGCAGTGCGGTCACTTGGCGGTCCGGGACAGGCAGGTCATTGTTGGCCGTTTGCGCATCAATCAGCAAGATGCCACACAGGGTTTGCATTGTGAGCACCGGCAATCGACGCTTGGTGGCAAGTTCGATTTTTGCGGTGTCATTTTGAAGGTCGCCCACCATGGCCTCAAACTTGGTTGCAGTAACCCACGCGTGAACAGCATTTGCCTTTGCTTCGTTTGGCGAGGAGGTGGAGGTGCCGCAACCTGCAGCAAAAACGGCCACGACCAACAGCGAGGTTATGAGTCGGCTTTTCACTCGATGGTAAGCAAGTGATACTGGCGCTTGCCCTTTCGCAAGATGATGAAGCCTCCGTCTTTGACGTCTTCGGCGCCAAGTGTGGCGTCAGCATCGTCAATGCGCAGATCGTTGACGGATAGCCCACCTTGTTCGATACTGCGACGCGCTTCGGCCTTTGACGAAACGAGTCCTGCAGTAATCGCAAGGTCGATGACCGACAGGCCAGCTGACAACGATGCGGTTGTCACGCTCGACGTTGGAACGTCACTTGAAATCGCCCGTAGCGATGCAGCATCAAGTGAGGCAACGGTGCCCGAAAAAAGGGCAATGGAGGCCTGCTCCGCTCGACCTGCATGCTCGTCGCCATGCACGAGTGCCGTGACTTGTTTCGCCAGACGGCGTTGGGCGGCACGCTGATGCGGCTGCTCGTTGGTCAAGACCTCGAGGTGACTCAACTCGTCGTCGTCAAGAAAGGTGAAGTAGCGAAGGTACGCCGGCGCCATCTGATCTTCGGCACTCATGAAGAATTGGTACAGCTGATAGGGCGAGGTCTTGTTGGCATCGAGCCACACGGCTCCCCCGACAGACTTGCCAAATTTGGTGCCATCAGCCTTCGTGACGAGCGGCATGGTGATGCCAGAAGCGTGTCCTCCCGTCACCTTGCGAATCAGCGAGGTGCCGGCGGTGATGTTGCCCCACTGATCAGAACCGCCAATTTGAACCGTGCAATCGAAGTTCTTGTACAAGTGTAAGAAATCGGCCGCCTGCAGCAACATGTAGGAAAACTCGGTGTAGGAGATTCCTTGATCTGGTCGCTCAAAACGAGACTTGACCGAATCTTTTGCCACCATTTCATTGACGGTGAAGTGCTTCCCAATATCTCTCAGGTAGGTCAATACGGACATTGGTTGCAGCCAGGTTGCATTGTCGAGTTGGATGGCTTGCGCTGCTCCTGCACCCGAGGAGAAATCGAGAAATCGACCTAGCTGCTCATTGATGCCAACGAGGTTGGCCGCCAATTGGTCGACGCTCAGCAGATTGCGCTCTTCGCTTCGGCCACCTGGGTCGCCAACCATGCCCGTAGCGCCACCAGCGAGGGCAATTGGACGATGTCCGGCGAGTTGGAACCTCCGCAGGGTGCACAACATCAGCAAGTTGCCAACATGCAGTGAATCTGCGGTTGGGTCGAACCCGCAGTACACCGAGGTGGGTGCGGTCGACAAGTGACTGAACAACTTCTCGTCAGTTTGTTGAGCGACAAGACCTCGACTAGTCAGTTCATGTTCGAGATCAAATCGCGCCATGACTCCACTGTAAACGCTGGCCCTTGGGTCTTCGCAAGAGGCGGTAGGGTCACCATGTGGCAAATCCCACCCCTCTTCAGACCTTGAGCCCGACCAATGCGGGCACCAATCCGTATCTGCTCGAGAACTTCCGACCCGTCCTTGAAGAGACCTCGCGAAGTGGCCCCTTTGAGGTCGAAGGGGCAATTCCACCTGGACTCGATGGCTTGTTGCTTCGCAATGGCCCCAACCCGGCCGTCATTTCAGATCCGGCGACGTATCACTGGTTTGGCGGAGATGGCATGTTGCATGCCATTTCGCTGCGCGACGGCGAAGTCCACGCGTATCGCAATCGCCTTGTTCGCACTCGTGCACTCAGCGCTGCAATTGGCACGCAAGCACCACGTGGACCTCGTGAAGCCATTGATGGTCCAGCCAATACCAGCGTGGCGTTTTTTGCCAATCGAATTCTGGCCCTGTGTGAATCAGGCCTCCCCCACCGGATGACCGCCGAACTCGAAACGGTCTGCGTAGAAGATTTCGATGGAGCGCTCACCTCTCCATTGACGGCCCACCCAAAGATCGATGTAGAAACTGGCCGAATGGCCGCATTTGGCTATGACCCCTTTGGTCCCGCTTTTCTTCGCTACCACGAGTTCGACGCGGATGGGTCGCTGCTCACGACAACGAGCATTGACCTCCCACGTTCGGCCATGATCCATGACTTTGCCGTTTCGGCAACAAAGGTTGCCTTCTTCGACCTCCCCGTGGTGCTTGACGCCAACCTCGCGATGGCGGGATCACACATCCCTTACGCCTTTGATGACCAACTTCCCGGTCGAGTGGGCGTCCTCGGGCGCGGGCAATCTGGCAACCAGATTTCCTGGTTCTCCATTGAGCCGTGTTTTGTCTTCCACGTCGCCAATGCATTCGATGATGGCGAGTGCCTTGTTGCCGATGTGATCGTGTACGACAAAACCTTTGATCTCGGCATGGGCGGCCTCCTTGGCTCGCAGCTTCCTCGTCTTGAGCGGTGGCGCATGCGTCCTGGTGAGGTGCGCGTCAACCGCACGATCCTTGATGATCAAGCACTCGAGTTCCCCGTGACGGACCCAGCGGTGCAATCACGGCCCTACCGCCACACGTTTGCTGCCCAATTTGGACGGCGCGATGGTCTCGACCGTTTTCCCGGATATGTCAAACATGATGTCGAGCGAGAAACCGCGGTCCGCATCACCTTGCCCGAGCACCTCCACGGTGGCGAGCCGATTTTTGTTCGAGCCGAAGACGGCAAGGCTGATGACGAGGGGTTCTTGCTGTGTGTCGAATACGACCGATCCCGCGACCTTTCAGATCTCGTCATCTATGACGCGCATGCAATGAACGCAAAACCCGAGGCACGTATTCACTTGCCCGTTCGCATTCCCTTTGGCTTTCATGGCACCTTCGTGCCACGAGCAACACTTAGTTAAGAACGTCTCTCAGCGAACAGGCAATGGCCTGGTTGAGATCATCATGGAGTGACACGTTCGTCGCAGGCGAACCTACTTCGGCCACAATGACAAAGAGCCCCGGTGCACCAAGGTGCTCACTGAGTGCCTGCTCAAATGCACCTACGTCTCGAACG
>CANFJV010000020.1 GCA_947447225.1 Acidimicrobiaceae bacterium | reverse complement strand
GTTATGGCGTTGGCGCTGTTTACGTTCGCGGCTGGATTTGGCTCCTTTGGCGCAGTGGCATCGCTTGGCGAAGTCGCACGTGCATTCGGCCACGCAGTGCACGGCACCTCGGTGGCTGACCAGATGGGCTTATCGGGTTCGATACTTGGCCTTGGTCTCGCGATTCTTCGTATTGCGTCGCTGATTGGGCTGCCACTCGCGGTGTTGGCCGATCACTTTGGGCGACGAGCAACGCTTATCACCTACACCGTTGCTGGGCTCGCCTGCACGGTTGCGGCCGCGGCAAGTCCAAACTACTGGGCCTTTGTTGCCATCTTTGCCTTGGGTCGCCCGATGCTTACTGCCTCGGTATCGATTGCCCACGTGGCGGGGGCTGAGCTCACCAATGCCACCGGGCGAGCAAGTTCGCTAGCCCTCATTACTGGCAGTTATGGCATTGGGGCGGGTGGGGCAGCGCTGGTGCACACCGCGCTTCGTGGGACCAACGGGTTTCGCTATGTGTTTTTGATGGCGCTCATCCCGCTGGTACTCGTGCTGGTCCTCCGTCGATTTGTGGTCGAGCCTGAGCGTTGGCATCGCCCCGACCGCTGGAGTCATGCGATCTTGGGTCATGTGGAATCGGCGCAACGTCGTCGACTCCTGACGGTGCTCGCCTTCACCTTTGGACTCTCCATGATCACCGGACCAGCCAATGGATACGTCTTTTTATACGCCGACAATGTGGTGAAGGCATCACCTGGGCTCGTTGCCACCATGGTGGTGTTGTCGTCCATCACCGGCTTTGCCGGACTTCTCATTGGCCGGTACTGCGCTGACCGATTTGGACGCAAGCCAGTGTTGGCAGTCGCGCTCGTTGCACTTGTTGCCGCAAGTCTGTTGGTCTATGAGGGCCGAAGTATTGGTCTTTTTCTTGGATATCTGTGTTCTGTTGGAGCGGCAGGAGCACTCGCTCCTGCGGGAACGGCCTTTTCAAATGAGCTATTCCCGACCGAAGTGCGCGCCTCGGTTGCGGGTTGGAATATTGCTGCCGGCGTTTTGGGATCGGTCGCAGGGCTCCTCGCGTTTGGTGGACTCGTTGATCACTTCGGGAGCTTTGCCACGGCGTCACTCGTGACGTTCATTCCACCCCTTGCGATCTTGGCGTTGTTGCGCGTATTGCCAGAGACCAACGGTCGTGAGCCCGAAGAGTTGTGGCACACCGGTGAGAACGCCGCCTAGGCCTCACCCAACGCAAAGCGTTGCGGAAACAGGTAGGTGATCTGAGCCCACATCGGGAAGGACGCGACTTGACGTAACCGTCACTGCTTGGCTGACGAGGAGGTGGTCAAGTTGGCTGTGTGGCCACCATGCTGGCCAGGTGCGACCTTTCACTGCTCGGCGAACGCCACGCACCTGGGCAAGAACTGGTGGTCCCCAATTGTTCATGTCGCCACCAATGACCATGGGCTTTTCCTTCACGCCAAGTGCGCCAAGTTGTTGGTTGAACTCGTTGAAGTGGAAGACGCTTCCGTAGGTGAGGTGACTCATATGCACGCAAATCACCGTTACTTCAGTGTCGCCGACCTGAATGGTGGCAATAAGTGGGCGGCGATGCGAGCGATCGCGGCGAAGGTAGGGGAGTTCAAGTACCGAGGTTGACGTGATGGGGAAACGACTCAGGATTGCCGTTCCCCACGCACCTTTTTCTGCTTGTTGGTAGTGCTCGCGACGAGCCAACTTCTCTGGAAGCCGTTTCGCTGAGTCAAAGTAGAGGGAATGGTCATGGCCGAGAAATCCCTTTTTTGAGAGCCACTTGTCCGTAGCGTTGGGATTCTCGTGGCCTCGGCGACCGGTTGCATAGGTCGTTTCAATGAGTTCCATACCGGTCTTGGCCGCAATCTCGCCAGCGAGACTGCGTTCTCCCTCAGGAGTCCAATTCTCTTGAATGAGCAAGATATCGCTTTGGAAGTTCACGCAGTGGTCAACGGCAGCAAAGCGCCGCCCCCAACCATCGATTCCGGCATGAAGGTTGACCGTCGTGATCGAAAAGGTGGAAGACATTGGACAGAGGCTACGTTGCTTCGCAGATGAGTGTCACACCGCCCTAGGGTTGCGAGGTGGCACTTCCAAGCTGTGATCCTCGAGAACTGAATGGCGCAGCACTTCGTCTTGCTCTCGCACAAGAGATTGCTCGCTTTGTTCCAACAACCGAACGAGGAACGAAAGCTCAACGTGACGCACTCGCTGCGGTGCAGCTCCTTGAACGGCCCATGGACGAGCTTGGCGATCTCGTCCATGTCACCGCCTCAGGCTTTGTCATGAGTAGTCGAGGGCTCCTGTTGCATGAACACAAGTCGCTCAAGATATGGCTGCAACTCGGCGGCCACATTGAGCCCGGTGAGTGGCCGCCGGAGGCCGCCGTTCGCGAAGCACGCGAAGAAACTGGACTTGCTTGCCGCCACGCCTGTGACGAACCGTTGCTTGTACGCGTTGATGTGCATCCAGGGCCTCGAGGACACACCCACCTCGACCTTGGCTATCTTCTGACGGCGGCGCCAGTGGAACCTTGCCCGCCTGAAGGCGAGAGTCAATCGGTGTCGTGGTTCAGTCTTGAAGAAGCCCAGCACGTCGCTGCACCGGACCTTCTTGAGTTCCTCGGCGTCCTCGAGCAACATTGGAATGACCTGAAGTCGGGCGTTGTTGACGGCGTGACTGAGGCCTAGGCTGCGTCTGTGACCGAGGAGACATCGAGCCAACCGTTCAAAGCCCTCGCAGCTCTTCAACAACTCGATACTGAGCTTTTGCAACTGACCCACCGCCGGAGCAATTTGCCTGAAGTGGCGGAATTGCAAGAACTCCAACGACGATCCGCCGAAATTGAGGGTTCAGCGAGTGATCTGCGGGCAGCCAACGGCGAGTTGATGGCTCGACAAGAAGACGTCGCCACGGCAATTGCGCGTCAAGTCCAGCGCCTTCATGAGCTCGAGCGCAAGATGCAGGCCTCAACGGGGGCGGCGTCCCGAGACCTTGCTGCGATGGATGCAGAGCTGCATCGCCTGGCCGAACATCAGCGGAATCTCGAAGACGAAGAGTTGCTCTTGCTTGAAGAAGTCGAGCCCGTTGAGGCCGAGCTCACCAAGGCCGAAATGCAACTTCGCGAACTTCAAATTGCCATTGATGAGGTAAAGGTCCGCGGCCGCAAGGCAGTGGCAGAACTCGATGCGCTCCGCTCGACACGAGAAGGTGAACGAGGTGGACTTGTGGCGAAAGTCCCTGATTCGTTGCTTGCCACCTACGACCAAGTTCGAGCCAAAGTTGGCGCAATTGCTGTTGCTCGTCTGCAAGGCCACCGCTGCGATGGGTGCAGTCTGGAGCTTCCTGCAGTTGAAGTAGATCGGATTTCCAAACTTTCGATCGAAGAGTTATCAACCTGCGATCACTGCGGGCGAATCTTGCTTCGCCCTGACCAATTGCGCTGACATGTTGCATCTTGTTCGCCATGGGCAATCAACCGCCAATGCCGCCTCGCTTCTTGCTGGTCAAATTGATGTGACACTCACCGATCTCGGCCGCAAACAAGCAGAAGCCGTTTGCTCGCTGCTCGGTGAGGTGGCCGAGGTGCGCTCGTCGTCACTAAGGCGCGCAAAAGACACGGCACAGTTGGCCGTGCCGCACGTCGAAGGCCACGTCGATGACCGATTTATTGAAGTCGACTACGGGCACTTCGATGGTATGGCGCTCGCTGATATTCCACGTGAGTTCTGGTCGGCTTGGCGCAATGATCCCCACTTCACCCCAGAAGGTGGGGAATCGCTCGCTGCCGTCCGCCAGCGAGTTGGCAATGCCTTAGAGGAGCTCTTTGCCACCGCTGGTGAAGGGGCGCGTCGTGACGATGGCTCGCTGGTCATTGTTAGTCATGTCTCCCCAATCAAAGCTGCGGTGGCTTGGGTCCTTGGTGCCAGTGATGACGCGGTTTGGAAAATGCACCTGTCCAACGCGAGCGTGACCACGATTGGTATGGGTCCAGCAGGACCCGTACTGCACGCCTATAACCACCTTCCTCAAGGAGTGCTGTGACGGACTGGCTTTTCGACGATGACACCCTCGTCCCGACCCATCAGCGAACGATTGAGATGGTCGCCTACGACACGGCCGAAACCTTTCAATTGCGAGGTCGACTCCGAGACGAACGCCCTTGGGCTGATGGCACGGTTTCGGTTCGCACCCTGCACGCAATGGAGCTTCGACTTGAGGTTCGACGGAGTGATCTCGTGATTCTTCGAGCCGAGGCATCCATGGGTGCGTACCCCCACGCAGAATGTCCAAATATCACCGGAGCGTTTCAAGCACTTGTTGGCTTAAACGTTGGACGTGGCTTCACCAAGGCCGTGCAAGGCCTGTTGGGTCGAGAACGGGGTTGTTCACATTTGGAATTCTTAAGTCGAGCGTTGGCGCCGGTGGTCATTCAAGCAATTCCTTCGACCGCAATGCGACGTGAGCCTCCACACACGGCAGGCTCAACGGTGCTCCAAGGGACAAATTGGTTGGCCAATACTTGTCACATGTGGTCTGAAGACGGACCTGGGTCGCAAAAGATTGCACTCGGTTGGCGACCTGGTGGGCGCTATCCGGCGCCATCAGTTGAAGAAGTTCGAGCGATGGGGATCGCTGAACACTCAGCGGGCGAGTCGTAGGCGAAGCTCGTCAAAGTCAGCAAAGTCTGCTCGTTCATGGCTCACCACGATGACGGTTTTCTGTGGAGCGTGGGTGGCAATGGCACTTCGTACCAATGCGGCAGAGCGCTCATCGAGTTGCGCAAGTGGCTCATCTAACACCACTGCAAGGCGGCTACCGAGCAGGGCACGAACAACACAGACCCGGAGTTGTTCTCCACCAGAGAGCCCTTTGCCTTGATCACCCAAGGTGCGATCAAGAACCTCGCGGCCCGGGTGGAGGCCAACCGCTTCAAGTGCTGCGACCATGTCAGCTTCGGTGGCCTCGGTCATGTCGAGGTTGGACCTCACGGTTCCAGAAAAAAGCTGGGAACTGCTCAAATGTGTGCCGATCGCTCGACGCAGTTCTTGGTGATCGAGATCAGGCAATGCAATGCCGCTTATGGAGAGTTCACCCTGCTGAAACGGCCAAAGGCCAAGGAGTCCAATCAGCACACTTGTCTTTCCTGAACCCGATGGACCAGTGATCACGGTTCGTGATGCCGGCCTCAGCGTGAAGGTGAGGTGAGAAACCGCAGGCACGGTCGCGAGTGGGTACGTCAGGCCAAGGTCGAACGCCGCAACGTCAAGTGGCTGCGCTGGAAGGTGGAGTTCCCCTGCGTTCGGTGGAGGTTCGAGGGCAGCGAGGTCGGCCAAGCGCCTCCACGCAGCGAGGACTCCGTCGAGGCCGCCAAGTGCACTTGCCGCGACACTGAGAAGTTCTCCGAGTGCAAGTGCCATCGTGACCATGGCAATGGCAAGGCGAACCTCGAGTTCATGGCGGGGGTGCATGACCGCACCAAGCGCGCAGATCACCACGAGACCAGAAACCACCGCGGCGACCGCAGTGCGAACAGCGTTGTTGTTCTCGAGCGACTTCGCAATCGCCGAAATGCGCTGCTCTTGCGCTGCGGCCTTTGCGATCGGGCGACTCCAGCCACGTGCGCTCGAAAGGGTGGATGCACCATGGAAGGCATCAAGCAGGATTGCAGCACGCTCGCCTTGTGCTTGTGCTCGCTCAAAAACCAAGTTGGCGCCACGCGTGGTTGTGTGCCAGATGAGTGCGAAGCCTGCGCATGTGGCGAGAAGCACCACGCTTGCTGCCCAGCCGTTGATGAATCCCAACACGGTCACCCCTGCAAGGAATGGAACAACGGTGCCGAACAGTGGGAGAACGACGCGGATATAAAGATCGCCAATGCCATCGACGTCACTCATTGCCGTCGACAACACATCGCCGGTTTTCTGTGTGCCGAGACCGGCGGGCGAGAGCGGAATGAGTCGATCAAAGAGCCAGAGTCGCCATGACTTCAGCGCAGCGAAGGCAACGCCATGGCTTCGGAGTCGATCGAAATATCGCAGCGGTGCGCGCAGGAACGCCAAAAGCTCAACAAGTGCCAGCACGCCAGCAATCGCCCCAAGCGTTGGCCGTGCTGCCGACCATGCAAGCAAATACCCGAGGCTCGCCATGAGTGCGAGCTGACAAAAGCCACCGATCGTTGTGCTGACGAGCGCGACGGCCACCACCCGTCGAGGAGGCTTTGACTGTCGATGGACGTCGTGCAGGTGGGCAAACGTCGTCATGGTTGCCTACCGAGGTCGTGGGTGAAGGTCGCCGGGAGCACGGTGTGGTCACTGTGCGCACTCATGAGGACGACGCAGTTCGCAAGCGCTGTCGGAAGCTCAGCTCGAAGATGCGCAATTGACGCTTCGTCGAGATTGGCAGTGGGCTCGTCGAGGACGATGACCGGCCGATCAGCCAGTAGCACTCGAGTGAGACCTAGTTTTCGCTGCTCGCCAGTGCTCAGCATCACGCCGCCGTCGCCGAGTGGCGTGGCAAATCCTTGGGCGAGCTGCGCAACCACCTGGTCAAAACCGGTTGCTCGACATGCGGCATCACGAACGCTGCTTGGAACCTTGCGGCCATCGAGAACGAGGTTGTCAGCAACCGAGGCCTGAAAGAGGTCAATGTGCTGCGGCGCTACGGCGACCGCCGAGCCAAGTGAGCGGGCAATCTGGTGGAGCAAGGTGGTCTTTCCCGTTCCCGAATCTCCGGCGATCACGAGTACTTGTCCCCGTGTTGCTGAGCCGGTGAGTGGGGTGGTGTGGCGTTGGTTCGGCAACGCAACCGAGGTTTGCCTGAAACTCACGGTGGCCGAATTCTCGTCAAAGGTGACAGAGGTCAATGGTTCTGGGAGTTCTTGCTCGAGCAACGCCAACAAGGTGGCCGCGGCCGCTCGACCACCTGCTGCGTTATGAAACTCCGCCGAGGTTCTCCTGAGTGGTGCATAGACCTCGGCGGCAATGAGCAGAATCGTGAAGGCACTTGCGGCGGCCACACTGCCAGCCATGAGATGAAAGCCGACGATCATTGCGGTCAGTCCGACCGCCACGCCGGAAGTGAATTCAGCGGTGAGCGATGACTGAAAGGCCAACCGCAGTGTGGTCATGGTGGTGGTCGCATAGTTTGTGGTTGCGTCGTCGACTTCTCGGCGAGCGCGACGTGTGGCATTGAGAAGTCGCAACGTCGCAAGTCCGTGGAGGAGCTCGCTATAGCGAGCCGACAAGGCATACAGCGCTCTCCACTGCTTGGCTGCACTGGCATTGGCATGTGCGGCCACTTTTGCCGTGAGAAAAGGAAGTGCCAAAAGGCCGACGAGAAGCACCAACGCAGCAAGAGGATCAAGAGCGACCACCACAGACAACAGCACGAGTGGTGTGAGCACCGATTGGACAAGCGCGGGGAGATATTTAGAAAAGTATCCCTCGAGGGGTGCAAGGCCACTCGTCATGGCAATGGCAAGTCCCCCGGCGCGCTCACGACTGAGCTCTACGCCGCTGGCAAAGTAGGTCAGCACCTCGAGGTTGAGTGTTGCCATTGCCCTTCGACTGAGCACACCAAGAGTGCGCGTCATGACGAGTTGTGCGACGAGAGCACTCCCATACAAGAGGCCAAGGGCCATCAGTGTGGCCGAACCATTCTCCACGCGGTGGTCGCGTAGGAGTTGTGAAAAAGCACGAGCCAACACCATGGCAATGCCGACATGGGTGGCGAGTTGGACAAGCCCGGCGATAACGGCAATGAGGTACAAAGAAGTTGCCGTCTTTGGAAGAGCGCAAAGTCGACGGTCAAGGGGACCGGGACGAAGTGCACTGCCTGGCGCACTCACCATGGGCTTTTGAACGGTGATTGGTGTGCCACAACCTCACACTAGTTGTGGTGCTTGAAACAGCACGGAGATGAAGAGGGGGCGAAATGGCGTTTCATCACACCTGCACTGCGGCGATAGCGTCGAGGAATGCTCGGTCCTGCAGATCCCGCCACTTCCCTTGTTAATGACCTCGAACGCCGGGTTGCGCTGACGATTTCTTGCCGGGCAACTGATGCCATTGCGAAAGTTGACGGAGCAGGCGGCTTCGTCACGGTGGACGGCATTGAGGCACAAATCATGCATAACGGCGTTTTGGTCGTTCGAGATGGTTACCTTGGCCCTTGGCAGACAAGGGTCATTGCTGAGCTCAATGGTCACCATGAGCCTCAAGAAGAAGTGGTGTTCCATGCACTGTTGGAACGCCTCGCGACCGAGTCCGCTGGTACGGCAATGGTGGAACTTGGCGCATGGTGGTCGTACTACTCCCTGTGGTTCAAGAAGAAGTTTCCTGCAGCAACGATTGTTGGCATCGAGCCCGATCTGCCATTTTTGGAAACCGGACGCCGCAACTATGCCTTAAACGGTATTGATGATGCACTGCTGCTTCATGGCGTCGTTGGGCCAACGCCTGGAGAACTCTTCCGATTCATTGCGGCAAGCGATGGGCGTGAACACGAAGTGCGCCAATACGGACTCGAGGAATTGCTCACCTTGGCGGGTGTCTCGTTCTTTGATGTGGTTCTGGCCGACATTCAAGGGGCTGAGACGACCTTTCTTGCTACCAACGAGGCCTTACTTCGAAGTGGGGCGGTGCGTTTTGCCGTTATCTCCACACATGACCCAATGATTTCGGGAAGTGCCATGACCCACCGTGAGGTCATTGACCAGGTCAACGAGCTCGGCGGCCACGTGGTGGCCGAACACTCGGTCAGCGAGTCCTTTAGTGGTGATGGGCTCGTGGTTGCCGCGTTTTGGCCACAAGACCGCGAGTTCACCGTGTCGCTTCCTCACGCACGAAGTGTTGACGCACTGTTTGGTGAATGGGAGCCTCGACTTCAGACAGTTGTGGCGGAGCGCGATTTCTTGCTCGCTCGGGTGCAAGAGCTCGAAGCCTTGGTCGAGGGCGCATCGCGACCGAAGTAGCAAAAGGGGTTGGTGACGGTGAGCCAACCTGTAGGCGGGATTCTGTCCACCCCTTTCGGGGCTGGGTGACCATCCATCTCTGCGGCCCACCTCAGAACTGCCTTGCGGCGGACGAGCAGCCCGTGTTCTGACTTGGCCTTGCTCCAGATGGGGTTTACCGAGCCGATCCCGTCACCGAAACCGCTGGTGCGCTCTTACCGCACCGTTTCACCCTTACCTGTGCAGGTTGCCCTGCCATCGGCGGTCTATTTTCTGTGGCACTGTCCTGCGGGTCGCCCCGACTCGCCGTTAGCGAGCATCTTGCTCTTTGGAGTCCCGACCTTCCTCAGGGCACCGAAATGCCCCGCGGCCACCTAGTCGGCTCACCGTCAACCTCAGTCTGCCATGAACACTGCACCGCCGACGAGGTGATCGCTGAGAGTGACGAGGTGAATTCATGAGAAGCGGCCGGTACGCTTGAACTATGAGATCAGTTCGAGCCGCAAAAGTCACCGTTGCCGCAGTGGCACTCTGTGCGCTAATGGCGTTGCCGGCTGGGGCTGCCCGCCTTTCAAGTGTTCGCCTCCCAGCGGGTCTCGCCCCAGTTTCCATCACGGCCACGACCAACACGGTGGTCGTTGCCAACACCTTGTCGTCAACATTGACCATCATTGACCCGGCAAAGGCCAAGGTAATTGGCACGATGCACACCTCTGCTGCGCCCCTTGTGACCTTTGCTGACGGTCCGAACCTGTGGGTTGGCTTTACTGATGGAGCAGTGGTGCGATTTTCTTCTGCCACTCGTCGCATCTTGACCGTTACCCGAGGCTTCACGACGCCAGTAGCCATCACCGCAGCGGGAAATCGCCTCTGGGTGGCAGATAAGACTGCATCGACTGTCACCATTCTCAATCGAAACTCTGGCGCTTTTGTTGGAAAGTTTGATTCTGGCGGCACCGGCCCGGTTGCACTCGCCGTCGCGGGAAATCGCCTGATTGTGGCCAATAGCGACTCAAAAGTGTTGACCGCACTCAGTTTGCGGTCGGCTGAGCCCGTTGGGCAACTGACGGTCTCGGACCACATCTCCGCAATTGCTGCAGCCGGAACTCGAATTTGGTACACCTTGCCGTCGCAAAATCTTGTCGGTGTTATGGAATCGACCGATATGACGAGGAGAGGGACGCACCCAACTGCCGGGCTTCAACAAGATGGTCTCTTGGTGTATGGTACCAAGGTCTACGTCGCCAACGGTGCGTCAAGTCTTGTCGTTCAGATTCGCGAAGGCTCAGGATCAATTATTCGTGGCCACCGAACCGGTGCGACTCCGAAAGCCATGTGCGTTGCCGCTGGACGACTTTGGGTGACGAATTTCAACGGCCGATCGGTGTCGGGTATCCCACTTTGACCAATGCGTCGACCTTCTACGATGAAGGGGTGGACGCTGACCGTGGAAGTACTGATGATGCCCTCAGTATTCGCCAGCTCTATGACCGTGTCGATGGCGCACTCAATGATGCTTTTCCCGTCGATGAACTGCTCTGGGTAACCGGAGAAATCTCAAAACTCTCCATCAGTAATGGCCATTGCTACATCGACCTCATTGACCCAACGGATCGCTCTCGAACACCGGGCACCTTGTCGGTCAAGATTTGGAAGAACACCTGGCTGGCGATTTTTCGCTCCCTCTCCACCGAAGGCCTCAACCTCGATAAGGGAATGTCGATTCGAATCCTTGGCTCGGTTGACTTTTATCGCCCTCGGGGTCAATTTGGCTTCGTCGTTCGTGAACTCGACGTCACCCAACTACTTGGCCAATTGGCGAAAGCTCGAGCAGATCTCATTGTGGCACTTCGGCAACAAGGCGCACTTGACGCGAACAAACAGCGGCCACTTTCTGACTTGCCACTTCGCGTCGGCCTCGTGGCAAGCAGGGCAACAGAAGGATGTTCGGACTTTCTTGGCCAACTTGATCGTTCGGGCTTTGCCTTTCAGGTCATCTTGGCCAACTCGACCATGCAAGGCCAACAATGCCCGAGCTCAGTTGCTCAATCCATTTCTTCGCTGTGCAACGTGATGCCAGCGCTTGACCTCATCGTGGTTGTTCGAGGTGGCGGAGCCAAAAGTGATCTCGCTGCCTTTGATGATGCGCAACTTGTCCGTGCGATTGCGAACTCGACGATCCCTGTGTGGACAGGCATTGGCCATACGGGCGATGAGTCCATTGCTGATCTAGCCGCCCATGTGGCATTTGCGACGCCGACGGCCTGTGGCGCAGCAATCGCCGAGCGCGTGGGAGTTGTCCATCACGAGGTCGTTAACTCAGCGATCCACGTTGCAAACGTTGCAAACCAGCGCATGGCAGAAGCAGAGGTCGATCAGCGTCGCCGTCAAAGCGCGGTTGTGGCGCTCGCAAGCGCCACCCTTGGGAGTGCTCGCCGATCCGTTCGCGAACTTATTGAACGCTTGGCCCGTGCATCGGACAATACTCTCGCTCGGGTTCGCGGTGACGTTGATGCCGCTGCTCGCTTCGCGCGAAGTAGCGGAATTGAACAGCAACTCGGGCGAGGTTTTTCCATCACGAGGACTGCATCTGGTTCGGTGGTCCGAGACATTGGTGATCTCACTCAAGGTGACGAGATCACCACCACCTTCGCGTTCGGCACCGTCACTTCCACCGTGACCGCCGTTCAAGGTCGAGTACCAACTATTGAGGAGCAATCATGACTGCCGCCAAGAACCGAGAGGTCGCAGAACTGTCGACCAGCCAAGCTCGAGATGAACTCGAGGCGATCGTGAGTTATTTCGAGCAACCCAATGCCGATCTCGATCAACTGGTGGCACAGTTAGAGCGCGCCACCGAGCTTGCCGCAGAACTCGATCGCCGCATCACTGAGACTCGGTTGAAGGTCGATGCATTAACGCCCAAGTTACTTAGTATTGCCGTTGACCCAGAGACCGGAGAGATTGTCGAATGACCACTGATCGTCTGTACTTTCGTCAACTCCTGGCTGGCAGAGATTTTGCCAAGGGAAACCAGATTGCCCGTCAGATGGTCAACTTTGCCTATGTCATTGGTGATCGAGAAACGGGTGAAGCGCTTCTCATTGACCCCACCTATGGAGTGACGGATCTGCTTGACCTCTTGGCTGCTGATGCCATGACGCCAGTTGGTGTCCTTGCCACGCACTACCACCCTGACCATGTTGGCGGCTCGCTTGGTGGCCATCACATTGATGGCATTGCTGCGTTGCTCGAGCAGGTGTCAGTGCCAATTCACGTGCAGTCGGCTGAGGTGCCATGGGTGCAGCGCACGACCGGCGTCTCGAGTGAGCTCGTGGCGCACGAGTCTGGTGATGTGGTGATGGTGGGGGAAATTCCTGTGACCTTGCTGCACACACCCGGCCACACCCCAGGAAGTCAGTGCTTCTTGGTGGAAGGGGCAATGCTGTCAGGTGACACCTTGTTTCTCGAAGGCTGCGGCCGCACCGACCTTCCTGGCAGTGACCCACAAGAGATGTATCGAACCCTCACGGCGCGCTTGGCATCGGTTCCCGATGCCACCATGCTCTTTCCTGGCCACCTCTACTCCGAAGAGCCTTGCCAAACCATGGAGCGCACGCGTGCGTTCAACTTTGTACTTGCCCCACGGTCCGAATCCGAGTGGCTACGGATGTTCGCATGAGCGATGCCCTTGCACCTGATGGATCAGTGCTCATTATTGGAGCATCACTGAGTGGGCTTCGCACCGCCCAAGGTCTTCGAGACCTTGGCTTTGTTGGCACCATCACCCTTGTCGGTGACGAGGTGCACCCTCCCTATGACCGCCCGCCGCTGTCGAAACAGGTCGCTATTGGCAAATGGGACATTGAGCGAACGATCCTGCTTGATCCACAACGCCAAGAGGACTTGGAACTCAATCTTCACCTGGGGCGACGTGCCACGCATCTTGATCCTGATTCCGCAACGGTCACCTTCGACGATGGTGGAACACTGAGTGCCGATCGTGTCGTCATCGCGACCGGTACTCGCCCACGTCAGCTCAGTGTTCCAGATGGGGTGACCGCCCACGTGGTCCGCACGTATGAAGACGGCGTAGCGCTCCATTTAGCCCTTGCTGGTGAACAAAAGCGAGTCGTCGTCATTGGTGCGGGATTCATTGGTGCTGAAATTGCCTCCTCTGCTCGAAGTTTTGGCCACGAGGTCACGGTGGTGGAGGCACAGTCGACGCCACTGGCCACGATTCTTGGTGAACAATTGGGTGCTCTTTGTGCCAGCCTGCATGAAAAAGGCGGAGCGACGCTGCGGTCGGGAACCTCGGTCGATGGCATTGCTGCAGCGGGCGATGGGGGAGCGATTCTTACCCTCGACAATGGTCAAACGCTGCACGCAGACGTGTTGGTGGTGGGCATTGGTGTGATCCCAAACACTGAGTGGCTGGTTGGCAGTGGACTGTCAATCAACAATGGCGTTGACGTTGATGGAGCATTGTTTGCCCACGACCGCGTGGTCGCTGTTGGCGACGTCGCTCGCTTTCAATGGACCCGCTTGGGCATGACAAGCGCTGAGCGTATTGAGCATTGGCAAGTGGCTGCCGACCATGGTCGCTTTGCTGCCGAAGGGCTGCTCGCGGGGCGAAGTGCCGCCAAGCCCATTCAGCTGCTTCCCTACTTTTGGTCGGACCAATATGGCGTGAAATTACAGATGCTTGGCCGACCGGCCGCAACGGATCACGTCCACGTGGTTGAAGATGATGACGAAGGACGACTTTTGGCGCTGTATGAACGAGATGGCGCTGTCTCTGCCGCCTTTGCGATTTCGAAACCACGCCAACTGATGCAGCTTCGAGCAGCGTTGCTTGATGGGGTGACGCTGGCTGACGCACGGCGCCTGCTCGGAAGTTAGAACTGCACTCCGGAAAGTTCCGGAATCGTGCCTTGCGCACGAGACCTCGCGTCGAGCCATTTGTCGCGAGCAGACTGTCGCTCGACATCTGTGTTGGTGGGCTCAACAACTGCTCGTGGTGAGACCGTCGTTGCAGCCTCTTCGAGGCTCGACCACGTGCCAACAGCAAGGCCGGCCAAGAAACCTGCGCCACGAGTGGTGGCTTCGACTTCACTCGACAACTCGACGGCGCGCCCGGTGGCGTTGGCAAGGGCCGAGACGAAGGTCTGATTTCGCGAGAGACCTCCATCAACCTTCAACGCACCAAGTGCGAGGCTGCTGTCGGCCTCTGCGGCTTCGACAAGGTCTGCACCTCGAGCTGCAATGCCTTCAAGTACTGCTCTTGTGATGTGCGCTCGACTTGACCCGCGGGTGAGGCCGAGGAGTGCGCCTCGAGCGCCAAAGTCCCACACCGGTGTGCCGAGGCCCACAAAGGCGGGCACGAAGATCACGCCATCGCTCGAGGCAACCGATGCGGCGAGCGCATCGCTGTCAGCGGCGTGGTCAAAGAATCCAAGGTCATCGCGCAACCACTCGACGCAGGTTCCAGCCGACAGCGCAATAGCCTCAAGTCCCCAGGTCTTTTGCCCACCAAGTTGGAACGCAACAATTGGGAAGGTGCCATGTTCAGCCCGCATTGGTAGTGGGGCCTGCTCGACGGCCGTAACGAGGTTGAGCATCGCTCCGGTGCCAAAGGTGATCTTTGCGTCGCCACGGTGGATGCAGCCTTGGCCGACGAGAGAGGCTTGCTGGTCGCCGGCAATTCCGGCAATTGGGGGACTGCCCGGAAGGGCTGTCGCATAGCCCACGACTCCGGAGGAATCCACAATTTCCGGCAAGGTGCCACGGCTGATCTTCAACAGGTCCAAGGTTCGATCGTCGTAGTTCGTCACGGCGCCATCGACGAGGCCAGTGACGCCAGCATTGGTGGCGTCGGTGACAAAGACCGAACCCTGCGAGAGCACCCATGCGACGTAGGTGTCGACGGTGCCGCAGCGAAGTGTTCCGGCTAATGAGCGGGAGCGGTCAGGATCAATCTCATCAAGAATTGCTTGGTGCTTGGTGGCGGTCACATTGGGAGCCAACCGCAAGCCTTCGCCTTGCAAGATGAGGCACTGGATGACGGTGCGCAAGTCTTGCCAACCAATGCTCGGTCCGAGCAGTTCGCCCGTTCGTGCGTCCCACACAATGGCCGATGCTCGCTGATTGGCAATTCCGACGGCGGCTACAGGGCTCCCGAACGCTGCCAATGCGGCCGTTGCGGTTGACAGCACTGCTTCGCCAATGGCCGATGCGTCTAACTCAACCATCCCAGGAGCAGGACTCGAGGGGAGCACGGAAACTTGAACCGTGTTGGTGACGGTGCCATCTCCATGGACGATGGACGAACGAACTGATGACGTTCCAACATCGACGACCAAGATGGCATCGCTCACTTCGAAACCTCGCTGAATCCGAGCTTGCCAGGGTTCATGATGCCATGAGGGTCAAGTGCAGTTTTCACCTGTTGCAGCACCTCATGGGCAGCACCAAGCGACGAGACGAGCGCCTCGGCTCGGTGGAGACCAACGCCATGGTGATGACTGACTGCTCGGCCTTCAGAAATGATGCAGGCGTTCGCCGCTGACCAAACCCGGTTGTAGTAGTTGGCTTCCGCTTCAAGTTGATCCTCACCATCTTCGGGGGTGGGGCGTCCAGCAAAAGTGAAATAGCAACAGGCACCATCGGAATAGGCATGTGATTGGTGCACTGACGCCGTCAAGGTTCCAGGGGTCTCGCGAAGGGTCGCAAGGAGCCGTTCGGTGGTGCCCGAAAGGTCCTTCCAACTGCCAGCGATTTCAATGGTGTCGACGACGACGTGATTGCGCCAAAGCGGAGCCAGTTGGCTCACGTTGTTGCGGTGCGAGAGCCAGTGGTCAACGTGGGCGAGATCTTCATTCCGAGCGCCAACAAGTTCTTCGTCAACAATTGCCATCGTGGCGCCGAGCAAGTGTGGATCGGCCTCATCTAGGACAATCAGTACATTGGCGTCGACCTCAAAGCTGCGCATTGACTCGATGACGTCGTAAAGGCGAAGCACCGCAGGGGTTGCGCCACGCTGCAAAATGCGACGACAGGCTTCGAGGCCGGCATCAAAGCTGTCAAAGGACACCACGCGTCGAGCTTCTGCGGTTGCTTTGCGGTGCACTTTGAGCGTTGCGGAGGTGATGACGCCAAGGGTGCCTTCACTGCCGACGAACAATTGGGTCAAGCTCGGACCAGTGGCGCTTCGAGGAGCAGTGCCGGCGGTGTCAATGAGGCGACCATCTGGCAGCGCAACGGTAAGGGTCACCACCATGTCTTCGATCTTGCCGTAGCGAGTTGAATATTGCCCCGCTCCTCGGCAGGCCAGCCAGCCGCCGACCGTTGAGAGGTCAAAGCTTTGGGGGAAGTGGCCAACGCTGTAGCCCGGGCCAACACCAGCCAAGTGGGCCTCTAGATCAGGGCCAAACATGCCAGCATCAACGGTCACGGTCTCGGAGATTTCATCGACTTCGTGTACCTCGTTGAGCGCACACAAGTCGAGCGCCACACCACCGCGCAGAGGAATGGTGCCGCCGCAGACACCTGAGCGTCCTGCCATTGGGGTGACCGCTACCCGAGCCTCGTTGCAGGCCTTCAGCACCAGGGCAACTTGTTCAGCCGTTTCGGGCCGCACAATCACACTGGCAAGGGCAGGAACTTGGCCCGCAGCAGCCCAGCCAATGGCAATGGGCCACCAGTCGCGTCCGTGTTCAGCCAAATCTTCGCCATCAATACTTGTTGGGGCAATGGCGGCGAGGTTCTCCAACAGCGCTGGGGAAAGCGCGTTTTGTTCCTTCATCAGGCGAGGAACAAGCTGGTCGACAGCAACATCAAATGGTGTTGGTGGCGTAGGGGTAATCATCGGGTTTCCGTTCGGTTGAGTCCAGCTGCGACAAGGTCATCATTCACTTCAGCGACAAACGCCTCGACTTCGGCGGCTTGACGCTGCTCATCCCAGCCAAGAATCTCACCAACAATTGCCGCCGCTTGCGGTGCAACCTTTGCGGCGACATAGGCGTCTTGAATGGAAAGGCGGAGGCGGCGAGACAACACATCGCTCAGTGATTGTGCGTATTCGCAACTTGCGCCATACCGCAGTTCCGCTGGCAAGTAGGGAAGGCCTTCTGCGAGCGGCTGATCGTCAGCCTTCGCAAGGTTGAGCACTGCTTGAGCATCAGTGCCATAACGATTGGCGAGGTGATCCGTTGCCGCTGGGGCTTGTTTTGGCGCACCGTGGAGCGGCAACTTCTTCGTCGTGCATTTTGCCGACTTGCCAAGTTCTTTGACCACCACATCGACGGTGTCTTCGGCCATTTTGCGATAGGTCGTCCACTTTCCACCCTTGATGGTGACGACACCGTGCTTGGTGACGCTGACCTTGTGGCGACGTGAAAGATCAGCAGTGCGCTCTCGCAGTTCTCCATCGCCTTCTGGGAGAAGGAGTGGGCGCAGGCCCGCCCATACGCCAGTGACATCGTCAGGTGTCAATTTCGCACTCGTCAGCGCGTTAATGGCACCAAGGAGGTAGGCAACGTCTTCTTCGGTGCATCGAGGGTCATCAAGTGAACCCTCATAGGCCGTGTCCGTTGTCCCAATGAAGGTGTAGCCGACCTCTCGCCATGGCACGACAAAGATCGATCGACGGTCGGCAATAACGGGAATCACTGCAGCGATGTCGCACGGGAGTCGGTCGGCTTTGACGCTCAAGTGAACGCCCTTGGCTGGCTTGATGCTCGGTCGTTGTTTGCCGGCTTCAAAGTCGCGAATTTCATCTGCCCACACTCCGGCAGCATTCACCACGACCTTGGCGTTAATGGCAAATTCACTCACTTCGTGGTCATTTGGTCCACAGGCTCGAGCCATAACGCCGGTTACTGCGCCACTTGGTGAGGTCAACATTGAGGTTGCTTCGACATAGTTCGCCACAATCGCACCACGGTCTGCGGCACTTCTGGTAAGTGTCAAGGCAACGCGGGCATCATCGCCTCGAGCGTCGTAGTACAAAAAGCCAGCGACCAGTCGATCAAGTCGCAAGTTGGGCAAGTGGCGTGCTGCTTGGTCTTTGGAAATCTTTGCGTGCCGTTTGCCGATGCGCAGGCCACCGGTGACGTCGTAGAGCCAAAGGGCCGTCGAATAGGACCGAGCCACGGTTTTTGAAACGATGCCATCTTTGCCAAACAGCGGAATGAGAAAGGGCAGAGGGGAGACGAGGTGGGGTGCGTTTTCCAAGAGGCGCTGGCGTTCATAGAGGTTCTCGTAGACGAGACGGAACTCACGCTGCTGGAGATAGCGGAGTCCACCGTGGACGAGCTTTGAGGACTTTGACGACGTGCCTGAGCCGAAGTCCCCTTTTTCAATAAGCGCAACAGAAAGTCCGCGCGCAGCGGCATCGAGCGCAATGCCCGTTCCTGTCATGCCTCCGCCAATGACCAAGAGGTCAAACGTTGCGTTGGTGAGCGATTCCAGTGCGCGTGAGCGGTCGGGGAGTGCCATGTTCATCCTGTGATTGAGGTCTCTACAGCCTGCCACAGCAACGCTTCGGAGTTGCCCCTGTCCCGGTAGCGTCAAATGGTCCCTTCCACTCCTTGGAGCCACTGTGTCTGTCGACATCTCGCAACTCGATCCAAAGCGCTGGAAGGCGCTTGCCATCATCGCAACCGCGCAGTTGATGATGGTCCTCGACTCTTCAATTGTGAACATCGCATTGCCAAAGGCAAGCCTTGACCTTGGAATTCAGCCCACCTCGCAGCAATGGGTGGTGACGGCGTACTCGCTGGCGTTTGGCAGCTTGCTGCTCCTTGGTGGTCGAGTATCGGACTACTTGGGGAGAAAGCGAATCTTCCAGATAGGACTCCTCGGTTTTGCCGTGAGTTCTGCCATTGGTGGTTTGGCCACGAGTGGCGCAATGTTGTTCGCCTCACGTGGCCTCCAAGGCGCGTTTGCGGCATTTATGGCACCTGCTGGGCTCTCCATCATTTCAACGACGTTTACTGAAGGCCACGAACGAGCCAAGGCCTTTGGCGTCTACGGAGCGATTTCTGGCGGTGGAGCCGCGATTGGCCTCATTGCTGGTGGCATTTTGACCGAATTCGCGAATTGGCGCTGGTGCTTGCTCGTGAATGTGCCCATTGCAATGGCCACCTGGATCGCTGGTCGCAAAGTCATTAAAGAATCAGTGGCAAAAGACGGGTCCTCCTACGACTTGCCTGGGGCAATTCTCGTCACCGTTGGCCTCGGAGCTCTCGTCTACGGCTTCACGTTGGCGGAACTGCACAGCTGGTCGGCAACGTCGACCATTGTGTCAATTGCCCTCGGCACGATCTTGCTCCTCACCTTTATTGGCTATGAGCGCCGGGCGAAGGAACCATTGTTGCCACTTCGCATTGTGACGAATCGCAACCGTGGCGGATCGTTCCTCGCCTCATTCCTCGTTGGTTCCGGAATGATGGCGATGTTCTTGTTCTTGACCCTGTACTTCCAAGATGTGCTTGGCTACAGCCCGCTCAAGTCCGGGTTCTCGTTCCTGCCGTTCTCGCTCATGGTCATCACCATGGCAACCGTCAGTTCAAAGTTGTTGCCAAAGTTTGGTCCACGTCCACTCATGGTCTCTGGACTCTTCTTTGCGTCGATTGGCCTCTATCTGCTCAGCAACATTGAGGTGCATTCGGCCTATCTCACCCATGTCTTGCCCTCCTGCTTCTTGGTCGCTGGTGGAATGGGGCTGTCATTTGTGGCCTTTTCGTCAACGGCCTTGTTTGGGGTTGATCACCACGATGCTGGTGTTGCTTCGGCCACGCTCAATGCATCCCAGCAGGTTGGTGGAGCACTTGGTCTCTCGCTGTTGTACACCTTGGCCCACACGGCAAGTGTGAAGTACGTTGCCAACCTGGCCGCACATCTCCCGAAGCCTCCAGCGCCTGGAACCTTGCCGGTTGCGATCAAGAACCAGGCAGAAGTGCATGGTTTTCAGGTTGGTTTCTTGGGCGGATCCATTGGACTGCTCTTGGCCATGGTGGTTGCCGCCACGTTTATTACGAAAGACGCCGGCAAGGTTGGGGCACCTGAGGAGCTCGTCGCAGCAGGGTTCTAAATTTTTCTGATAAACCCTTTACAGGCTGCTTGAGGTCTGCCAAACTAGAAGTCCCGCAGAACGTGTGTCCTCTCGGTGCGCGCCTGTGGCGAGCGGGTTGTCGGAACCCTCGAGTTGAAAGTGCAGTCAATGACCTCCACCATGTCCCCAGTTTCGTCCACCTCATGGCGCTCACGCTCCGCGTGCGAAGGCCTCGACCCGGACATCTTCTACCCAGCATCAGAAGATGACGCCGCGTCGGCGCCAGCCAAGGCAATTTGTGAGACCTGCCCGGTGAAGGAGCCTTGCCTTGAGCATGCACTCAACAACCGTGAGCGCGAAGGCGTCTGGGGCGGAATGACGGAGCGTGAGCGTCGCCGCATGGTGCGCCAGCGTCGCAAGACTGTCTGAAATTATTTTTCAAAAATAATTCTTTCGGGACGCAGGCCTGCGAAGGCGCCCGTTCATGAAGGGCATTGCCGCTAGCCTCGCTGCATGGATTTCGAACTCTCTGAAGAGCTCACGCAATTGCGTGACAGTGTCCGTCGTCTCGCGCACGACAAGGTAAAGCCGCGAGCTCGAGAAATCGATAAGACGGGTGAGTATCCGCAAGATCTCTTCGAGGCCTTCCGTGACGCCGGTCTGTTGGCGCTGTGCATACCTGAAGAGTTCGGTGGTGCCGGTGCTGGCATCTTGGGTCTCACCATTGCTATTGAAGAAGTAGCAAAGTACTCAAATACGGCAGCACTGATGTTGCTCTTGACCCGGCTTCCTACTGGACCGATCATGAT
>CANFJV010000019.1 GCA_947447225.1 Acidimicrobiaceae bacterium | reverse complement strand
GCTTCATCGAGCACCAAGGTGTGTGGGTCGGCCAAGACCAATCTGGCCAGACTGATCTGCTGGGCTTGACTCGGCGAGAGTTGATAGCCAGTCGTGCCAATTTCTGTGTCGAGTCCTTCGGGCAGTGTCGCAACCCACTCTTGTGCGTCAACCGCACGCAGTGCAGCGAGCAGTTCCTCGTCGTCTGCGTGTGGTCGGGCAAGGACCAAGTTGTCGCGCACTGAACCAATGAACAGGTGATGCTCTTGGGTGACGAGGGCAACATGGCCACGCAATTCGTGAAGCTCGAGTTCAGTGAGCGAGGTGCCACCGACGTCAATGCGGCCAAGCCGAGGTCCATCAATGCCAGCAAGCAGGCGACCAAGTGTTGATTTCCCCGCTCCAGATGGCCCAACAATGGCAAGGCGCTCGCCAGGGGTAAGCGCAACGGAGACATTGATCAACACGTCGTGGTCTTGTCGGTAGGCGTAGTGGACCTCTTTGGCGGTGATGGCTTCAGAGGTTGGCTTTTTGTCACTTGGCGTGCGGTCGTTTTCCACTAGCGCCACGCCAAAGAGTCGGGCAAGCGACGAGGTGCCGATCTGGAGTTCGTCAAGCCAACCAAGTAGTCGGTCTAACGGGTCGCCGAGTTGTTGGACATACAAGGTAACGGCAGTGATTTGCCCGACGTTGGCATGGCCGCGAAAGACGAGATAGCCACCAACAAGGACCGAGAGCGCAACGGGCAAGGTAACGCCAGCATCAACAAAGGGGAACCACACGCATCGAAGGAACAAGTTTCGACGTTCCCACTTGTAGCACTCAGCAATGTTTTCCGAAATCCGACGCTGCTGGCGCTTGCCTAATCGAAGAGCATCAATGGTGCGTGCACCATCAGCGGTTTCAGAAAAGGTTCCCGACAGCACGCCGTAGCTTGCGCGCTCGCTGCGATAACTGTTGGGTGCTCGCTTCAAATACCAACGGGTCCCAATGGCAAGCAGTGGCACACCAGCCATACAGACGATCAACATGATGGGCAAAGTCACCCCAACTGCAACCAAGGTCACGACAAGGGTGACCATGGCTACGAGTGATTCAGGGACGGCAAAACGCACGGTGTAGGCGAGCGCTTCCATGTCAGCGGTCGTGCGAGCGAGGAGATCTCCCGTGCCGGCTCGTTCGACGGTTGACAGTGGCAAGTTGAGCAACTTCGAAAGAAAGCTCTCTCGAAGCTCCGCAAACACTTCTTCGCCGAGGACATAGCTCGCACGCCTTGTGAGGTAGGTGAAGATGCTCTGGCCAAGCAGGGCGAGTCCAAGAAGGACGACGATCTTGTTAACCCCTGATGCGGTAAGGGTTCCTCGGTCGATTTGATTGACCAAATGGCCAAGCAAAAACGGACCAACAAGGCCAAGCAACGCAGCAAAGGTCTGCGTCACGACAATCAGCAAGAAACCCCGGCGATGACGTTTGATGTAGGTAAAGGCCTCGGCGCGAGTCTGCGCTGGCGAGGCAACGGGAAGCGGAGTGGCCATTAGTCCTCCCCTCGAAGCACGGTTGCCTTGTAGTCCTCGCGTTCGAGCAAGCTGCGATGGGTACCAATGGCGACCAACTGGTCACCGTGAAAGAACGCAACCTGGTCGGAAGCATCAAGCAATAGTGGCGACGTCGTCACGACAACGGTCGTGTGGCCTCGTCGGGCTTCGTACAGTCGCTCGGAGATTGCCATCTCGGTGTGGGCATCTACGGCACTCGTTGGCTCGATCAAGATGAGCACCTCTTCGGCCGCAAGCAATGCTCGAGCCAATGCCAGCCGTTGGCGCTGTCCACCAGAAAAGGCACGACCGCGCTCTTCGACCACTTCGTCGAGCCCATTTGGAAGTGCGGCAATCACGTCATGAGCAGAGGCCACTTGTAGGGCATCGGCCAAATCGAATTCGGTGGCTTGCTCTGTTGGGTCGAGTTCGTGGCGGAGCGCACCAGTAAAGAGTCGTGGCTCGGTTTCTGACACCACAATGCGGCGTCGCACTTCATCGTTGGCCAAGTCCGTGAGCGCCACGCCGCCATAGGTGCCGAAAGGAGTGGCAAAGCCACCAAGGCGCTCTGCCACCGCGGCAGTGGCAGTGGGATCGCTTCCACACAGGGCAAGAAACGTGCCGAGGTGAATCGTGAGGCCGGTCGCCACGTCAACAAGTTCTTGGTCGCCGTCAGCGACGTCGACCAGATTCACGGTGCGAACCTCGGGTTGAATGGTGAGGACGCGAAGTACTTTGCGGGCACCAACAAGCGCTCGAGTGACCTTTTCCACGAATTCGGTTGCGGTGCGAAGGGGTGCAATCAAAAACACGGCGTAGCCATAGAACGCGACAAGTTGACCAGCGTTGATCTCGCCGCTCAAGGTGAGGCGGGCACCAACCCAGGTGATGATGAGAATGAAGATCGCCGGGAGGGCCACTTGGGCAGTGTCCAAGGTGGCTTGTGGTGTGGCCGCAGCAACGCCTGCTTTTCTGACCGCTTGGCTTCGAGATTGATAGCGATCGAAAAAGACCTGCTCGCCACCAATGCCTCGGAGAATCCGAAGTCCAGCGACCGTGTCTGCGCCAACGGCGGTGAGTTTGCCGGCCTGCTCTCGCACTGCCATTTGGCGATTTTGCAGTGGCTTGATGAGTGGCGCGATGCCAGTCACGAGCAGCGGCACCCCGAGAAGTACAACAAGACCGAGCGTGACGCTTGTCGACACCATGATGATGGCCACGACAATGTAGGAGATGATCGCCCCAACAAATCGGGCAACGACGTCGTAGGCGCCACCAATGCGAGTCGCATCGGAGGCCATGGTGTTGACCACGTCACCGGTTGGAATCTCCGCCGTAATGGGCGAGGCGGTAACGGCTAAGTGCTCACCCAAGAGCTGGATCGTGCGAAACGACGCCACCATCCAGTTCGTCACCGCAAAGCGATGGCGAATGACGCCCGAGGTGGCCATGATGATGCCGAGGCCGAGAACTGCCCCAGCCCACATCCACAAGGCAGAGGTGTCATGACGACGAATGGCATTGACCCCTTGGCCAATTGCTGCAGGCGTCAAGGCCTGGGACAACATCCACGCAATGCCGAAGATCAGCCCGCCGAGAAGCGTCGAGAGTTGGTTCTTGCCGAGCCAGCGCAGGTAGCGACCAGGGGAGCTGAGGTCGGGTGTCCCCGGGTCGTCAAGTGGCAGGACGCGCATAGCAATTCGACGGTATCGCACGGTCGGGCATGAATGGGTCAGACCCGACGACTACGCTCCGCCACGTGCCTGCTCATAAAACCTGCCAACGTGTGCTCCTTTTGGTCGTCGAGCAATGAGTGGCTTTGATCAGCACGATCTCTTCGGGAATTTGCACGCCGCAGTTGAGGCCCAACGCCCAAAAACCCCGCAAGAACTTGTTGAAGGATTAACCGCGCCACAGCGTGAAGCAGTGGAGCACCGAGGTGGGCCACTGCTGATTGTCGCTGGTGCTGGTTCGGGCAAGACCCGAGTGCTCACTCGTCGCATTGCGCACTTGTTGGCAACTGGTGATGCGCAGCCACACGAGATTTTGGCCATCACCTTTACCAATAAGGCTGCCAACGAAATGGTTGAGCGGCTCGTGCAACTTGTTGGTGACCGAGCCAAGCGCATGTGGGTAATGACCTTTCACAAAGCGTTCTTTCGGATCTTGCAGGCTGAGTCCGAGCGCCTTGGGTATCGGTCTCGTCTCACGTTGTATGACGACTCGGACTCTCGGCGCCTCATCCAAGAGATCATGCGTGAGCGCGACATTGACCCAAAGAAGGTCACGCCAAAAGGTGTTGCGGGCAAGATCAGCTTGGCCAAGGCCAACTTGCAGACTCCTGAGGTGTTTGCCGAAGGGGGAGGGTTCTACCAAGGCCCGTTCCATCAGATGACGGCCGATCTCTACAGCGAATATGAGCGCCGCTTGTTTGCCGCCTCAGCGGTTGACTTCGATGACTTGCTGATGAAGCCGGTCATGTTGTTCGAGCGCTTTGAAGAGGCACGTCTGTATTACGCCGACCGTTTTCGTCACGTCTTAGTTGACGAGTTCCAAGACACCAACCGGGCGCAAAATGAACTGGTCTTTCAGTTGACGAGAGATCATCGCCAAGTCTGCGTAGTTGGAGACTCCGACCAGAGCATTTACCGATTCCGAGCGGCAGACATTCGCAACATCTTGGACTTCGAGTCCACCTTCCCTGACGCCGAGGTGGTGGTGCTCGAGCAGAACTTCCGCTCTACTCAGCGAATCTTGGATGCCGCCAATGCCGTCATTTCCAATAACGCCAGTCGAGTCGTGAAGAACTTGTTTACGCAAGAAGGTGAAGGAACCCCTCTCACGGTCTATGGCGCTGGAGATGAACGCGATGAAGCCGCGTGGATTGCGTCAGAGATCTGGCGGCTGCAGCGTGACCTTGAGGTGCCGCTCAATGAAATTGCCCTCTTTTACCGGACTAACGCCCAGAGCCGAGTCTTAGAAGAAGAGTTCAACCGGGCTGGTATTCCGCACCGCCTGATCGGTGCCACTCGTTTTTACGACCGTCGAGAAGTGCGCGATCTGCTTTCTTATGTTCGCCTTCTGCTCAACCCTGATGACGAGGTCTCGGCTCGACGCATCATCAATGTGCCAAAGCGCGGCATTGGTGCGACGTCAGTGACAAGGCTTGGTCAATACGCCGCACAACACCAGATGACCTTTGCCGAAGCGCTGCGCCATGGTGCAGACGCTGGCCTCACGGCAAAGGCGGCGAAGGCAGGCCTGCAGGTGGCTGAACTTCTCGATCAGCTCCGCCATGATCTGTTGCTCTTGCGGCCAAGCGAACTCTTAGCCGAGGTCTTTCATCGCTCTGGGATTGAAGCCGAACTCCAAGCAGAACAATCAGTGGAATCTGCGTCACGACTAGAGAACCTCGGCGAGCTCATCAACTCTGTTGCCCAAATGGAAGCCGATGGCGCACTTGAGTCCATTGAAGAGTTTTTGGAGTCTGCAGCACTCACCGCGGCCTCCGATGACTTAGATGACGACCGGCCCAAGGTTTCGCTCATGACGCTGCACGTGGCCAAGGGCTTGGAGTACAAGGCCGTGTTTGTGACTGGACTTGAAGAGGGAATTTTTCCTCACTTTTCTGCTCGAGATGACGAAGACCAATTAGAAGAAGAGCGTCGTCTTGCCTATGTTGGCATCACGAGAGCTCGGCAATTCTTGGCCCTCACGCACGCCGAGCGCCGCTTCAAATTCGGCGAGCAAGGCTCTGGCTACAGCGCGTCGTTGCCAAGTCGGTTCTTGGCAGAGATTCCTGAAGACTTAACCGTTCGCTTGGGCACTGCTGGTATGCCCCGGCCAAGTCGCTGGGGGAGTGACGACCACTACTTTGAGCGCCCCGACGATGACGGTGCTCGCACCTTTGGTCGCCCGAGTGCCTCGCCAAGCTTCCAGGCTCGTCGCAAAGCCCCGTCGACTTCGGGAGCGGAGAACCTCGGGCTCTCCGCCGGCGATGTCGTGATTCACGAGCGTTGGGGCGAAGGAACCGTCATCTCAACGTCCGGGTCGGGCGATATGGCGGCGGCCAAAGTGAAGTTCGGCGAAGTTGGTGAGAAGAACCTCTTGCTGTCGGTAGCACCGCTTCGCCGCTCCTAGTGGCGCCACGGCCAACCAATGGAGTGGGAGACTTGACAAATGCCAACAGCACCTCCGCGGCACGGCCGTCCGACTGAGAAGACCTTTCTTCGCCGGCGCATTGGCATCGGCGTTGGCGCAGTGTTTTTTCTTGTTGTTGGCTATCTGTCCTTCTCGCTCGGCACATTCTTGGTCGATCCGGCCTATGGCACCTCTGCCGGTGCTCGTGGCGCTGAATGGGTTCGCGAACACGGTGGTGGTTCACTCGTGACCTCCGTTGAGAACTGGTGGTACACCAACCACCCACCTGCCAAGGGCGGAAAACCAGCTGATGGTTCCATCACGACGGGCAAAGACGAAGGTCCGAGAGGCAGCCACTTGCCTGCACCTGCCCCAATTGTCTCGCCCGCGACTCCTGCACTTCCTGGTGAAGGCACCTGGTCGCCCGTCGGCAACACGGTGGATGGCTATCCGGCAATTTTGAAAGCAACCGTCCGCGTCGACGCCATCCACACGAGCGACGTCGCTGCGGTTGCCTGGATGGACACGACATTGCTCAAGGCCTCGCTTTATTCAGGGTCGTTCATTCCTGGTGGCGGTCCGTATTCAAACACCGCGCCAATTAAGCCACTTGCGGCAAAGACCACCATTGCTGCGTTTAATGCCGGGTTTCGCATGGGTGACGCCAATGGTGGGTACTACTGCGACCACAAGACGATTCTGCCGCTTCGAGATGGCGCGGCGTCCTATGTGATTTACGAAGATGGCAGTTCGACCATTGGGATGTGGGGTCGAGATGTGACACTGACGAAGAAGGTCACCGCTGTTCGCCAGAACCTCGACTTGATTGTCGATGGGGGCAAGCCAGTGGCTGGACTTTCCATCAACAACAACGCCGCTTGGGGCAAAACCCTCGGTGGTGGGGTCTATGTCTGGCGCTCGGGGTATGGGATCACAGCAACGGGCGCACTTGTCTATGTCGGCGGACCGAATATGTCGATCGTGGCGCTGGCAGATCTGCTCGTTCGCGCCGGGTCAGTTCGGGCAATGGAACTCGACATCAACACCGACTGGGTACAGTTTTCGACCTATCGGTACCCGGCCACGGGTGCGGCAAATGGTGCTGATGGCACCAGTTTGCTGCCGAACATGGTCTCGTCTCCGGCTCGCTACTTCACCACCTGGTTCAATCGAGACTTCTTTGTCATGCAGGCGCGTCCACCGTCGACGCCCCCGGTAACGACGACCACTTCGCCTTAGCCGGGCAGGCGACGCCAGAGCGCTTCTGGCAAGTGGCGAAGAATGGCAAAGACAAACTTCACCATGCCTGGGGCATAGAGAACCGTTGACTTGGTTGCGAGGCCTTTCACAATGACGGTCGCCACCGCATCAGCCGTGGTGGCAAATGGTCCCTTGTCTAAGTGCGCGGTCATCTTGGTGGTGACAAAACCGGGTCGCACAATCTGGACTGTGACACCAGTGCCGGCGAGCGAGGCGGCAAGACCACGGGCGTAGCCATCAAGGCCCATCTTGCCTGCGCCATAGGCGTAGTTGGCGCGGCGAGTACGAATGGCGGCAACCGACGACAGCACGACTAATTGGCCGTAACCCTGCGCCACCATGCGACCGCGCACGCCAGCAAGCACTGCAGCAGGCCAAGTGGTGTTGACCGTGAACATCTCGGCGGTGCGCTCGGCGGAGTCATCGTTCGCACGTTGGTCACCCAACAGGCCAACAGCCATGAGCACGAGATCTGCCGGCTGGCCAAGGGCAGCAAAGGCGTCATCAACCGCACGTGGAGCTGAATGTGGATCGGCGGCATCACTGACCACAATCTCAACCGTTGAGCATCCACTGTTCGTGAGTGCTTGTTGCAGTTCACCGAGGGCGGTGGCATTTCGACCAACGAGTACGACTCGGTCGAGTCGCTTGGCCACAAGTTGACGAACGGTTGCTTGGGCAATGTCAGATGTACCGCCAAAGACAATGGCGGATTGTGGTTGACCAAATGCGTCACGCATTGGAAGTTCCTCTCAGGTTGAGTCGGCGGGCGAGGTCGGAGACCATGACGCCATCTGGGTCCACTCGGTTGAGCACCGAGCGGAAGGCTTCGATCCTCGGATACATCTGCGCCACGCTGGCCGGCGACATCCGAGAGTCCTTGGCGAAGTAGACCCGACCACCTGCTTGCCCAACAAGTTGATCGAGTTCATCGAGCACTGCTGGGAGGGCGGGTGGGCCAACGGGAAGGTCAAGCGCCAGCGTCCAGCCAGGTGTTGGGAAGGACATGGGTGACAGATTTGCTGGGCCAAACCGCTTGAGTACCGCTAAAAAGCTTGGCACTTTCGACGATGACAGCCGCTCAATGGCGAGACGAATGGTGTCGGCTTGGTCGTCGGGCACGACGAACTGATACTGGACAAACCCTCGTTGGCCATACAGGCGATTCCAGTTGGCGACACCGTCGAGCGGATGGAAAAAGGTGGAGATTCGCTCAATGCCGCCAACTTTGTTCTTTGGCGCTCGGCGAAACCATGCCTCATTGAACGCCGTAATGGAGAGTCGATTGAGGAGGCCTGACGGCGCATCAAAAGGGATGCTCAGGCGTGGTTTTGTCGGAATGGCATCTTCTGCACTTGCTCGACCTTGGGCGACGTCTGCGGGTGCATGGTCACCACGGGTGAGCACGCCTCGGCCAAGACGTGCGCCACTGGTCATGCAGTCAACCCACGCAACCGAGTAGCGATACCGGTGGTCACCTTCGATCATGGCGGCCATGACCTCATCTAAATTTTGGTGCCGAGTGGTGTCAACGGTGACATAGGCCGAGTCAATCTTGAGCAATTTGATCGTGGCGCGAAGAATCACCCCAGTGAGGCCCATCCCCCCAGCCGTGGCCCAGAACAGGTCTGGGTCCTTAGTTGGACTCACGTGCACGAGACCAGTTGGGGTCACGAGATCAAGCGACTGCACATGGTTCATAAAACTGCCGTCGACATGATGGTTTTTGCCGTGAATGTCCGAAGCAATGGCGCCACCAATGGTCACTTGGCGGGTTCCTGGCGTTACGGGAACGAAGAACCCATGAGGAATTGCCACCGACAACAAGTTGTCGATCGACACACCGCTACCGAGGGTGACGAGGCCGGTGGTGCGGTCAATGGGGCCGAACTCTTGCAAGGCGGCGTTCGAAAGCACGGTGCCACCGGCCACTTGCGCTGGGTCGCCATAACTACGCCCAAGGCCACGAGGAATCACCCCATGTTTGGCATGGTGCAGGAGTTCTTCAATTTCTTGTGCAGACGTTGGGGTGACAATGTGCTGATTGGCTCGAGCGGTATTTCCCCATCCAGCAACGGTTGCGCGTTGTTCTTCAGCCATAGACGCCGACTAAGAACAAACTCAAGAACAAAAGACCCAAGCCTTGCAACAGGCGATCTTCATAGACGAGGTCTTCAGGGCTACCACCTTTGCCCGCATCCATGAGGCGAAGTACATGCAGTACGCCGAGCACAACGGGAATGGTCGTGAGTTCCAAAATCCCAAAGTGCGGGTTTGTTCCCCCATGTGGCGCCGCTTGGTCAAAGGTCCACAAGCAATAGGTCGTTACTGACACCCCAGCCGCCAAGGTGAGCACTGCTTCTAAGAAGGTCGCGGTGTACTCGGCGAGTACGGCTCGAGTGACACTGCGGTTGCTTCCTAAGGCTTGGAATTCGCTCATGCGCTTGCCAGTCACGATGAACAAGGCGCCAAAGCTAATGACGACAAGGAACCACTTCGACAGTGCCAGCGACGTCGCCGCACCACCGGCGGCGGCTCGCAAGATGAAGCCCGAGGTGACGCAGCCAAGCTCGATGACCGCAACACGCTTTAACCCCAAGCAGTACGCCACGTTGATGATGGCGTAGATGCCAAGGAGCAGGCCGAGTTGCGCACTGCCGCCAACGAATCCAAGAACGAGACTGGCGCTGGCCAAGGTGGCAGCGACGGCAAGCGCAACGGGCACGGCGACATCGCCTCGAGCAATGGGCCGTGACCGCTTGGTCGGGTGCTGGCGGTCCGCGTTTGCGTCAATGCAGTCGTTCAGTAAGTACGTGGCGGAGGCAATGAGGCAGAACGCGATGAACGAATAGATCGTCTTAGTGACAATTTCTCGTTCGTGGAGGACGCCTGCGGCCGCTGGTGCTGCCGCAACGAGAATATTTTTGATCCATTGCTTTGGTCGAAGGGCTTCAATGAGCGACACGAGTGCGCCTCGATGGGTGACGACAACCTCGTCACCTTGCTCTTTGGTCTCCACTTACTTGACGCTAGCAGTGGGTCACTTTGGTCCTTTGGAACCGCAGAACCGAGAGGGTCGGTAGAACGCGTATCATGGACTGCGTGCAACGTACGTATCGAGTGATCGTGGCAAAGCCCGGCCTAGACGGCCATGACCGCGGTGCCAAGGTAATTGCCCGCGCCTTACGTGATGATGGCTTTGAAGTCGTCTACACCGGCCTTCACCAAACCCCAGAGCAGGTTGTCTACGCAACCGTGCAAGAAGACGCCGACGCCGTTGGCCTCTCGATTCTCTCGGGCTCACATCTCACCCTCATCCCTCGCATCATTGACCTGCTTCGTGAAGCGGGTCGTGGTGACGTCGTGGTGATGGTTGGCGGCATCATTCCTGAAGCTGATATTCCTGTCTTGAAGGCAGCTGGCGTCGCCGAGGTGTTCACCCCAGGTGCCCCGCTCCCCTCAATTGGCAAGTGGCTCGAAGATGCCCTCGACGCCAGAGAAGGCGAACTCGCTGGTAGTTGAGGTAAAGCGAAGCAAGTTGTCCCATTTTCTGTCCTGACGCCGGCGCGCGTACAGGGTCAGAACGAGTGCAGTGAAGGAGCAGTCAATGGATCTCTTCGAGTATCAGGGCAAGCAGTACTTCGCCCAGTTCGGAATCTCCGTGTCACCTGGTGGCGTGGCCGACACCGTTGACGAGGCGGTGGCCGCAGCCGAGCAGGCTGGCTACCCCGTCGTTGTGAAGGCTCAGGTCAAAGTCGGTGGTCGTGGCAAGGCCGGCGGCATCAAGCTCGCCGACAACGCCGAGGAAGTTCGTCTCCATGCCGGCAACATCCTCGGAATGGACATCAAGGGTCACGTCGTTCGTCGCCTCTGGGTCGAGCACTCCTCCGACATTGCCAAGGAGTACTACGCAAGTTTCACGCTTGACCGTCCAAACAAGTGCCACCTCGGCATGTTGTCCAAAGAGGGCGGCGTCGAAATCGAAGTCGTGGCGGAGGAAAACCCAGACGCCATTGCCAAGATCTCGATCGACCCAATCGTTGGCTTGACGCTTGAAGCCGCAACCGCATGGGTTGCTGCGGCGAACTTGGACGAAGAGGCTCGTGAGCAAGCCGCGCAACTGTTAGTCAAGCTCTACACCTGCTACGTCGAAGGCGACTGCGACTTGGCCGAAATCAACCCGCTCATTTTGACCACCGACGGCAAAGTGCATGCCCTCGATGCCAAGGTGACCTTGGATGACAATGCATCGTTCCGCCACCCTGAGTGGGTCGACTTCGCCTGGGGCGAAACCGAAGACGTGCGTGAGCAGATGGCCAAAGAAAAGGGTCTCAATTACATCGGCCTCGATGGCACCGTCGGCATCATTGCCAACGGTGCAGGTCTTGCTATGTCCACCTTGGACGTGGTCAACCAAGTCGGCGGCTCGGCTGCGAACTTCTTGGACATCGGCGGTGGCGCAAGCCCCGACGTCATGGCAGCCGCCCTCGAGGTCATTAACTCTGACCCGAAGGTGAAGGCCATCTTCGTCAACATCTTTGGTGGCATCACCAAGGTCGACGATGTCGCCAACGGCATCTTGGAAGCGCTTCGTCGGGTGTCGATTGCTGCGCCAATCGTGCTGCGTCTTGATGGCACGAACGCCGCCGAAGGCCGTGCCCTTCTCCAGCCACACTTAAATGACCAACTGATCGCCGAGCCCACCATGCTCGACGCTGCCCGCCGAGCCGTTGCGCTCGCAGGAAAGTAGGAGCCGAAATGAGCATCTTTGTTGATGAGAACACCAAGGTCATTGTCCAAGGACTGACCGGCGGCCAAGGACGCTTCCACGGTCTGCGCAACCGCGACTACGGCACGAAGGTTGTTGCCGGTACGTCGCCGTCAAAGGCTGGCACTGACGTTGACGGCGTGCCGATTTACGCCAACATGGCCGAAGCCGTTGCCGCAACTGGCGCAACCGCATCGTTTGTGGTGGTGCCTCCAGCTGGCGCGTGTGCGGCCATCATGGAAGCCGCCCAGGCTGGCATTGAATTCATTGTCTGCATCACCGAAGGCATCCCCGCCCAAGATGAAGCACTCACCTACGCCCGCCTTGTCCAAGAGTTCCCTGGAACTCGCCTCCTTGGGCCGAACTGCCCTGGCATCATCAGCCCCGGAAAGTGCAACATCGGCATCACGTCCGGTGACATTGCTCTCCCCGGTGGCCCCGTTGGGATCGTGAGCCGTTCAGGCACCTTGACCTATCAGGCGCTGTATGAGCTCTCCAGCCAAGGTATTGGCCAGACGACCTGTGTCGGCATTGGTGGCGACCCAGTTCCCGGCACCAACTTCATTGACTGCCTCGAGGCCTTCCAGGCCGACCCAGAGACCAAGGCCATCATGATGATTGGTGAAATTGGTGGTTCTGAAGAAGAGCGTGCGGCGCAGTACATTGCCGACTACGTGACCAAGCCCGTGGTTTCTTATGTCGCT
This sequence comes from Acidimicrobiaceae bacterium, assembly GCA_947447225.1. Classification (GTDB taxonomy): domain Bacteria; phylum Actinomycetota; class Acidimicrobiia; order Acidimicrobiales; family RAAP-2; genus CAIQEU01. Next base: position 8,517 of record CANFJV010000019.1, on the reverse strand, counting down.
GGCGTGACCGCACCTCCTGGACGCAAGATGGGCCACGCTGGTGCGATCATCTCGGGTTCACAAGGCACCGCCCAGGCCAAGATGGACGCGCTTCGAGCAGCTGGGGTCACTATTGCCCTCAACCCAACCGAAGCAGGTAACGCCATGATCGAGGTCGTGAAGAACCTCAAGTGATTGCGACCACCAGCTCGCCGAACCACGTAACCGCGGTGCGGTGAGCTGGTGCGCGTCGCCGTCTTTGTTTCTGGAACAGGCACGATTCTCGAGGCCATGTTCGACGCCCAAGTTCCCATTTGCCTCGTGGTTGCCGACCGACCTTGTCGTGGGCTTGGAATTGCCGAAGCGCAAGGGGTTGCAACCTTGCTGTTTGACCGAAGTGCCTTTGGTGGATTCAGTGCCGACTTCGATCGACCTCGCTACAGCCACGCGTTGGCACAAGCAATGGCCTCAACCGACATCGACCTCATTGCCATGGCTGGATTTGGCACCATTTTGAGTGAGGAATTTCATGTGGCCTATCCAGGCCGCATTTTGAACACCCACCCGTCGCTGCTGCCCGAGTTCAAGGGTTGGCATGCGGTTCAAGACGCACTTGATGCCGGAGTTGCGACCACTGGATGCACCGTGCATGTCGCAACGGTCGCCTTGGATGAAGGGCCGATTTTGGCCCAACAAGCCGTTAGCGTGAGGTCGGGCGATACCGCAGAAACCTTGCAAGAGCGCATCAAAGAGGTCGAGCGAACGCTGTATCCAGCAACCATCATGGCGGTGTTAGATCGCCTTCACCACAATCTGCCCGTTACGGGCGAAAACTAAGAGAGAATTTCACTGTGCGAGCACTCCTCAGCGTTTATGACAAGACCGGACTTCTTCCCTTCGCCAAGGGCTTAGTCGACCTCGGCGTGGAACTCATTGCGAGTGGCAACACCTCGGCAACACTGACCGAAGCTGGCATTGCCCACCAAGACGTCGCCTCAGTGACGGGATCGCCAGAGATGCTCGGCGGCCGAGTGAAGACACTGCACCCAAAGATTCACGGTGGGATCTTGGCGGATCGGTCGAAGCCCGAGCACCTTTTGGACCTTACGGCCAACAACATCTCGGCCATTGATCTCGTGGTGTGCAACCTTTATCCGTTTTCTTCCAATCCGTCGATTGAGTTGATTGACGTTGGTGGGCCAACCATGGTGCGAGCTGCGGCCAAGAATCACGCCCACGTTGGCATTGTTGTTGACCCGTCCGACTACGACGTCGTCCTCCAAGAATTGCAACGTGATGGCGCGCTGAGCGACGCCACCCGACGTCGCTTGGCCCGGGCAGCATTTGCCCACACTGCGGCCTATGACGCAGCAATTGTTGCTTGGTTTGATCGTGAAGGTCCTGAAGAAGACCGAGCACTTCCACCTACGATTCATCTCGCCCTTGAGCGTGCACAGGTTGCTCGCTATGGCGAGAACCCGCACCAAAGCGGTGCGCGCTATCGCGTTGGCGGGACGACCCCATTTTGGGACAACGTCATCCAACACGGCGGCACCGGTCTTAGCTACTTGAATCTCTTTGACGCTGATGCCGCATGGCGTCTCGTGCACGAACTCGCCAGCGACGCTGGCACACCTGCGGTTGCCATTATCAAGCACGCAAACCCTTGTGGTGCAGCAGTTGCGAGTGACCTTGTGACTGCGTTTCAAAAGGCGCTTGACTGCGACCCACTTTCCGCCTTCGGTGGCATTGTGGCGCTGTCGGGTGAAGTGACGACTGCAGTCGCCCAAGCGATTTGTGACGGCCCACAAGCTGACGTCATCATTGCTCCCTCCTATGCGCCCGGGACGCTCGAGATGTTGGCCGGCCGTCGCAAGGCCACCCGCTTGCTCGAAAGCCCAGCACCTGAGGCCATCTCGCTGCAGATTCGTTCCTTTGGCAACACCGTGCTCGTGCAAGGAGCCGATGACTTTCTTTCGACACCCGACACGTGGCAAGTGGTGACCAAGCGCCAGCCAACAGAAAAAGAATTCGAAGACTTGAAGCTGGCCTGGCGAGTGTGCGGCCGCACGTCGTCGAATGCGATTGTTGTGGCCAATGGTGGCGTCGCCGTTGGCATTGGTGCCGGCCAGCAGTCACGAGTGGTCTCGGCCAATATTGCGGTCACCAAAGCTGGTGACGCGACCAAGGGTTCTGCCGGTGCTTCAGACGCCTTCTTCCCCTTCCCTGATGGCTTGGAAGCATTGACGTCTGCTGGCGTGACCGCCATTGTTCAACCTGGTGGTTCCATTCGCGACGCCGACGTGATTGCCGCAGCCGATGCCGCGGGAATCGCCATGGTGTTGACCGGCGAACGCCACTTCCGCCACTAAACCTGAAACCGAAACGACCCGAGGAGACAGCTATGGCCATCCTGCTCGACGGCGAGCGACTCGCCGCACGCATGAAGATGGAACTCGCTGACCGAGTTGCTCGCCTTTCCGCCATTGGGCGCTCGGTTGGTCTCGCCACGGTGCTCGTTGGTGATGATGGGCCTTCGGCCAAATATGTGGCGATGAAGCACGCGGATTGTGCAGCAGTTGGCATTCAGTCGTTCGACTTTCACCTTTCTGCATCGGCGACACAGGCAGAACTCCTCGCGCTCATTGCCGAGCTCAATGCCAATCCTTTGGTCCACTCGATCCTCGTGCAGTTGCCGCTTCCCGCTGGCATGGACGAAGAGCAAGTTCTGCTCGCCATTGATCCGAACAAAGATGTCGATGGCCTACACCCGGTCAACTTGGGCAAACTCGTCCTTGGCGCACCCGGCCCACTCGCCTGCACACCAGCAGGCATTGTCGAACTCTTGAGCGCTCATGACGTTCCAGTTGCTGGCCAACATGTCGTCATTGTTGGCCGGGGCACCACCATTGGTCGACCACTCAGCTTGCTGATGGCGTCAAAGCGAAACGGCTGCAATGCAGCAGTGACCCAGATCCACACTGGCGTTGAGGACCTCGGTGCCTATACCCGCCAAGGCGATGTCATCGTCGCTGCTGCTGGTGTGGCATCGCTGATTACTGCCGACATGGTGAAGCCTGGCGCAGCGGTTGTTGGGGCGGGGACAAGTTGGGACGGAAAGAAACTACTGTCTGACGTCGATGAGCAGGTAAAAGAAGTGGCAGGCTGGGTGACACCACGGATTGGTGGCGTTGGACCAATGACACGAGCGATGTTGTTGAAGAACGCAGTACTTGCGGGGGAGCGAGCGAAGTGACGACAGTCGATGACAAGGGACGAGAGTTCGATGAGCGCCCCTGGGGCACCTACCTCGTCCTTGACGACACCCAAGGCGACCACAAGGTCAAGCGCATCATCGTCGAGCCGGGGAAGCGCCTGAGCTATCAGCGACACTCGAAGCGCTCAGAACACTGGTTTGTCGTTTCGGGTGAAGCACTGGTCATCTTGGATGGCGTCGACAATGTGCTTCGCGCTGGCGAGGCCATCACCATTGCTCAAGGAACCGCGCACCGTATTGAGAACATCGGCACGAAGCCAGTGCTGCTCATTGAGATCCAGTACGGCACCTACTTCGGCGAAGACGACATCGTGCGCCTTGAGGATGACTACGGTCGCAACTAATGGCGAAGCGTATTGACGCTCTGCTGCAGCAGGGTCAGACCATCTCCTTTGAGTTCTTCCCGCCAAAGAGCGAGGCGGAGCGGGCAACGCTGGAAAAAACCATTGCTGCCTTGGAGCCGCTTGAGCCCTCGTTTGTTTCGGTGACCTACCGCGGTGGACGAGAATCACGCCAGCGCACGTATGACCTCGTCGCCCAGATGGCCACTCGAGGGATCTTCACGCCAATGGCGCACCTCATCTGCGTCGCCCACACTCGGGCGGAGTTGGTCGAGATTTTGGAGTCCTATCAACAAGCAGGGGTCGTCAACTTGATGGCCCTTGGTGGTGACCCACCCACCCACGAAGGTGCAGTTACTGGCGAACTCACCTATGCCCAAGAACTCGTGGAACTTGCGCGAGAAGTTGGTGACTTTTCAATTGGCGTTGCCGCCCACCCGGGTGGCCACCCAAGGTCCCCGTCGCTTGAGAGCGATCGAACGCACCTCGCTGCCAAGTTGCAATTGGCAGATTTTGCCGTCACGCAGTTGCTCTTTTCGGCAGGCGACTGGAGTTCACTTGTGGCTGAACTGAAGGACATGGGCGTTCAAAAGCCGGTCTTGCCAGGGATTATGCCGGTGACGTCACTCGGTTCAATTCCTCGAATGGCGGCGATGGGATCTGCCGTGCCAGAGCACATGGTTGCTTGCCTTGAACAGGCACACCGTGACGGTGGCGACGCAGCAGTTCGAGAGACCGGAATTGCCCTTGCTACTGCGTTATGTCGCGAGTTGCTTGACCTTGGCGTCCCGGGCCTGCACTTTTATACCCTCAACTTGTCCACTGCGACGAGAGAGATCACCGAGCGGCTTGGTTGGGCTCCCGAGCGGGCCTAGTTGGCGGTTTCCAACCTTTGGAACCCCTGAAGGTGCGGGGGGACGAATGGGCCTCACCCTGTAAGACTAAAAAGGTGTTGATTTCGCCACGTCTGCAGCGCCTTTTGGTGGGGGCATTCTCTGTCGCTGCCGTCATGGTGTTGTGGCTTGGTTTGGCCGGTGGCGCGACCGTCAAAGTGCCGTCTGCGCCGAGAAGTCCGGTGGCAGTTTCCCTCAATGGTGGAGCGACCATTCGCTGGACCGCACCGCTCACCAACGGCGGAGCAGCGGTGTCGGGCTACGTCGCAACCGCGACGCCATCGGGAAAGACGTGTTCGACCACCGGCGCCTTGACCTGCAAAATCTCGGGGTTAACGAATGGCCAACGAGTCGTCATCACGGTGAAAGCTCGTAATCGCATTGGCCTCAGCCAGCCAAGTGCGGGTGTGCCGGTCGTGCCACGAGCCACCGCCCCTGCTGCACCGACCGCAATTCGGGTGCAGCCAGGTGATGGGCAACTTGTGCTCACCTGGACTCCTTCATCAACTGGCGGCTCACCGATTACTGGCTACACCGTCACGACCTCGCCCGGTGGCGGTGGCTGCACGTCGCTTGGTGAGGCCACCTGCACTGTTGTTGGCCTGACCAATGGTCAGCGCTACACGATTGTCGTGACCGCCTCAAATGCGATTGGCAATTCGCTCGCCGCGGTTGGGCCGCCATCGATTCCGGCGGCGTTGCCACAAGCGCCACAGTCATTCACGGTGGCAATGGCGAGTGGGAAGGCAACCCTTCGCTGGTTGGCACCGACCTCGAACGGTGGTTCCCCCATCACGTCCTACGTTGCAACTGCGGTCCCGAGCAATGCAACGTGTTCGACCACCGGGGCCTTGACGTGTCAGATCACGGGCCTCACGAACGGCACGATGTATACGTTCTCGGTGGTGGCAAAGACGGCCGTTGGGGCAAGCGTGCCAAACACGTCCATTGGCTATTCCTTTGGAGCCACCGTTGGCAATGTCTTTGTCTATCCCGGGGCCAACTTGTCGGGGCTTGACTTCACCGGTCTAGATTTCGGCACGGTTGACATCACCGGTGCAATCTTCACCGGGGCAAAGCTCGGCGGAGCCAATTTGTCGCACGCAATGCTTTCTGGGGTGGCCTCGGGCTCGATCACCGGAAGTGGCACGTCACTGCCCGCGGGCTGGAAGCTCATCAATGGTTACCTCGTTGGGCCGGGGGCGAATCTTTCCGGAGCCAACTTCTCGAACCAAGATCTCTCCGGGGCAAATGTCGCTGGGGCAAACCTCAACAACACCAACTTCACCAATGCAAACTTCTTTCACCTTGCCTCTGGTGGCGTCGTTGGCCAACCACTGTCACTTCCGGCAGACTTCCGATTCGTCGGTGGCTACCTCGTTGGACCTGGCGCTGAACTTTCCGGCGCGACCCTCAAAAACGCAGCACTCAGTTCGGCCAACTTGGCCAACGTCAACTTCTCCGGTGCCAATCTCTCTGGTGCCTCGCTGTCGAATGCCTCAATTGTCAATGCCAACTTGACCGGGGCGACCCTTACCGGCGCCACCGTGACCAGTGCGAACTTCACCGGATCGACTCTCACCGGCATCATTTCTGGTGGGTTGCTCGGTACGCCGACGTTGCCGTCACCATGGCAATGCGTTGCCCACTCGTTCATTGGCCCATTTGCCAACTTGGCCGGAGCAGACCTGCGTGGTGCTGATCTGTCGAGTCTCAACTTGACCAGCGCCAACTTGGCTGGCGCCAACTTGGCTGGCGCCACCTTGACCGCAACCAAGCTGACGAGTGCTGACCTTTCCGGTGCGGACATCTCGGGCGCAAGCGCCACAGCCATTGTCGGTATTCCAAGTGCCATGCCAACTGGTTGGAAAGTGGTGAAGGGGACCTTCTTCGGACCAAACGTCGACTTGACCGGCGCTGACCTCACTGCGGTTGATCTTTCGAACGTGAACTTGAACGGCGTGCGCTTGGCCGGTGCCACCTTGATTGGTGTGAGTTCGGGAGGCATCACTGGAACACCGATTTCGTTGCCAGCGGACTGGAAATTGATCGGTGGCTACCTCATCGGCCCTGCGGCGAACTTGGCCGAAGCCAATCTTTCAAACCTCGATCTCACGACGGCGAATTTCACCTCCGTGTCGCTCGCTGATGCCAACTTGACCGGCGCCACCTTGACCGGCGCCATCTCCGGTGGCATCACTGGTGTGCCTTTTGCCATGCCGACCGGGTGGCGCTTGTCCAATGGCTTCATGTTGGGCAAAGGCTCTGCTGCGTTTGCCCCAGGCGTCGATCTTTCAGGATCAGACCTCAGCTCACTGTCGGTTGGAACGGTTGACTTAACCGGAGCGAATTTGGCCAATGTCAACCTGACTGGCGCTGATCTGTCCAAGGCCACCTTGACCGGTGTGCGATCAGGGGGCATTACCGGCCTCGCTGCTGCGTTGCCAACGGGGTGGATGTTGTCCAATGGCTATCTCGTTGGACGAGGGGCGGACCTCACTGGCGCGCAGTTCTTCAACGCCGTGCTGACCAATGCCACCTTGACCGACTGCAATCTGACCGGTGCGACCTTTGCCAATGCGGCCATGCTCGGCGTGGTCTCGGGCAATGTCATTGGCACTCCGCAGTTGCCGACGAACTGGACCCAACTCGACGGTGGCTATCTCGTGGGCCCGGGAGCCAATCTCTCGGGAGCCAAGTTCCCGAATGTGTCGTTTGCTGGCCTCAACTTGACGTCGACCAATTTCACCAGTGCCAATCTCTCTGGTGCGATCTTCACCGGTGCCACCTTGTCGGCTGCGCAGTTCTTCAACGCCACGATGCCGGGCATCATCTCTGGTGGAGTGAAGGGGAACCCAACAAGTCTGCCTTCCAACTGGCAATTCCGCAGTGGCTACTTCATTGGCCCTGGTGCGAACCTCCGAGACGCGAACTTGACCGGTGCGACCATCACCGGAGCGAACCTCACGTTGGCCGACCTAACTGGTGCCACGCTCACCCGGATTGCTTCTGGCGGCTTGACCGGCACACCAACGGCATTGCCCGCAGGTTGGTCAATTCGTTCTGGCTATCTGCTTGGTCCAAAGGCCAGTTTGATCGGTGCGAACTTCTACAACGTTGACCTCTCCAACACTTCATTTGCCGACATGAATCTGTCGAACGCCAACTTCCGAAATGCCAACCTCGCTGGCGACAGTTTTGTTGGCTCCAACTGCACCGGCACCACCTTCACCAATGCACAACTCTCGAGCGCGCAATTTACCCAAGCAACGGTGACGAACGCGAGTTTCAGCGGTGCCACCTTGACCAGCGTCTCAAGTGGGGGCGCCATTGGTCAGCCGGTGTCCATGCCAACGGACTGGAAAGTGGTGGCCGGCTATCTCGTCGGACCTGGCGCAGATCTCAACGCGGCAACGTTGACTGGTGCCAATCTCACCAACGTCAACCTGACCGGAGCAAATCTGGCTGGCGCCGTCCTTGGTGGAGCAAACCTCTCTGGTGCGGACCTCCTTGGTGCGAACCTCGTTGGGGTTCAGTCGGGCTCGCTCACTGGAACGCCACTCGTGTTGCCACCCAACTTCAAGATCCGAGCTGGCTACCTTGTTGGGCCCGGCGTGCGGCTTGCGTCGGCCAACCTTTCTGGTGCGGACTTAAGTTCCGTAGATTTGACCGGCGCCAACCTGTTCACGACGAATCTGACCGGGGCCAACCTCGCAGGTGCAACCCTGACGTCAGCGAACTTGAATGGGGCAACGCTGACTGCCGTGCGCTCTGGTTTCATCATTGGCCAGCCGTCTCGGCTTCCGTCGAACTGGAATCTCTTAAGTGGCTATTTGATTGGTGCGGGTGCGGATCTCTCGAATGCAAGTCTCAGTGGAATTGACCTCACCAATGTCACCTTGACGGGTGCCACCGTTGCCAGTGCGAACTTCCAAGGCTCCGATCTCGCTGGTGTGACTTCAGGTGGACTCATCGGCACGCCAGTAGCGCTGCCCATCTCGTGGTCGCTCATTGCTGGCTACCTCAT
>CANFJV010000018.1 GCA_947447225.1 Acidimicrobiaceae bacterium | reverse complement strand
TCACGGTGCAGGTACGGCAATTCCACCGCATCGGTGATTGCCTCAATTTGTGCGTCTAGGCCGCCGACATCGGCATAGGTGATGTCAGGTACTTCTTCGAGCACAAGCTCTTCAACTTCGGGGCGAGGAACTCGTTCAACAAGAAGGCCTGACCGACTGTCTACTAACAGCGCCTCACCAGCACGAAGCTTCACTCCAACAAGATGGTCGGCGAATTCCGCTACTCGCTCCTCGTCGCCACGACCAAAAACAATGGCCCGGTTGCCATCGGCAAGCACTTCTTTAAACGTGACGAGTTCACCCATTGACGCCGTTGACCGAGCGAGCACTACGGACAATGAATCATTGAGCATGACCTCATCGCCACGGTGAAGCTGATCTGGGTCAAGATCTGGGTGCAGCGCTACTCGCGCTTTTCGGCCAGCAGAAAGCACGTCCGCGGTGCCGTCTTCATTCAGTTGCAAATACGTTCCGTACGCGCCAGGAGGTTGACTCAACTTCTCCACTTCGTCTCGAAGCTGCGCCAACTGCTCTTTCATTTGCTCGAGCGTGTACACAAGTTTTTCATTCTTCGACGACGCCTTGGCCAATTGGCCGCGCGTCTCAAGCAGTCGCTCCTCGAGCTCAGTAACTCGATCAGGGGCTTCAAGCAGCCTTCTGCGGAGCTCACGCACTTCTTCTTTCGCAGTGCGGAGGAGATCCTGAAGGTCTCGGTCGCTTGTGTAGTTGTCTCCTGTGTCGCCTGGCGACATCGCGCACCTCCGCCCTGCACCCTACCGGGACACATGAAATCTTGCTCAGTTGTTTGCCTGGCTCGACGTGCAGGCCAAGCGCAACGTGGCCGGTAGGATGCACCCATTCGTTGGACGTTCGTCCTACGATTACTCGTCCGTTGAAGATCGTTAAGAACGAAGAAGGAAGGCTCGGCCATGAAGGTCTGGATTGATCAGGATCTGTGCACCGGTGATGGACTCTGTGAGGAGATTGCCCCTGCAGTCTTCACGTTGCTCGACGATGGCCTGGCCTACGTCAAAGATGGCGACGACATCAAAAGCAGCCCCGGCGGTCAAGAAGGCATGGCCGTTGTGCCAAGCGAGCTTGAAGACGCTGCAGTTGAAGCCTCAGAAGAGTGCCCTGGCGAGTGCATCTTCATCGAGCGTGACTAACGCCTGAATTGCGTCGCGAATGCGCGACGAACCTTTTCCAGCACTGCACGGTGGTGAAGAATTCCAACTTGCATGGCGGTCTCGAACGTAGAGATCTGCTGGAACAAGCACTACATAAACGAGCCGCACCTGATGGTGCGGCTCGTTTTGTGTTTGCGGGTGGCGTCGAACTACTTGAGTACCGTCCAGCGGATCAACGCCGCCTTTGACGCGTTGCGAGCCGCGTCTGCTGCGTAGAGTCGCACGGTGTGAACGCCAACTTTCAAGTTGGTGAGCGTCTTGCCCGACGTACACACAGATGGGATTGCCCCGTCGATAGCGCAGTAGAAGGTAAACACCTTTGAATCTGGGTCCTTCGCCATAAAAGTGAGTTTCATGGTCTTCGCCTTCGTAGTGGCTGGAGCCTTGAACGAGAATTGAGCAGTAGGAGGTGTCGTGTCGGCCTTCGGTCCACCAGCCAAGTTCAGCGCCACCATTTGATTGCCAATGAGTGCACCAATATCGCTTTTCACCGGACGCGAATCGTTTACCGGGAGCGCCTCGTGGTTCTCAGGGTCATAAGCACCGCTATACGCGTAGAACTCGTAGCGACGGGAAATTGAGTTATCGGACGCTTTCAATTGCACATCATCGCTGAGCTCGTTGGCAACTCCCCCGCCGTTACCGCCTTGCAAGATTGCCCACTCGGTTTCCACCTGCTTTGGGACCTGGTTGTCACCGGTCAACAAGTGGCCAAGATCGGATTTCGAAGGTGTCTCGGTGACATAGACCTTGACCCACGTTGCCTCACCAAGCTGTGGATCGCCAGGTTCTTGTGGAGCTGGAAGTACTGCCTTGACGACTGGTTTTGGATTGACCGCAGGGGCAGGGGCTGGCTGAACATTCCATTGAGGAGCAGCGATCGCAACCCCGCCGCCAGATGCGTGTTCAAGAGAACCCGGTGAAGTTTTCGATGCCACCAGCCAGTTGTAAACAACATTTGTTGGATTCGCAATCAAACCGAGGCCAAAATGCTCGCAGCCTGCGGTTGGGTACGACGCCGATCCACCAGTCCAGCAATCATGGCCCATCGTTGGCGTAATCACTGCTGGAGCAAGAGGTGTTCCTGCCGCCCACGTTGCATGCGAGGCGTCGTAGGAACTCGCATAGGTCACCAGCGTTCCGCCGGAAAATGCCGTGACGGTTGGATTCCCATAGCGCTCGTAGGGGGCGCCAAATTGATAGGTCACGTCAGACGGGTTGATGCCGTCAAGCTCAATCTCAAAACCATGCGTTACTTCACCGGTGTCGTTGAAGACATCGAAGTTCGACAAGGTGCCGAATTGAGGTGGCGTCGTTCCTGAACTGACTGATGTTCCGAAGTAGGCGAAAGATGACACAACGAGCGCTACTGGGGCGATGACCTTCGATGCAAATGCCAATTTCTTCACTACTGCTCCTTCGCGTTTGTATCTTCAGCGTACGACTGAGCAGTCGGAGTGACTAGTGAATACTCTGGTTTGGGTTGGAGAATCTCAGCAAATGACGAGATCAGGCACCGTCGACAACGGCGTCGAGCGATGAAAACTCCGCTCGATGACCAAAGCGTGGCGTGAAGTCATCGTCGACTACCAAACGACGGGCAAAGGTCAAGAATCCGGTGTGTGCAACCATGCGGTGATCAGGGCGAATGCTGCGACCTTCGATGTGCCACGTGCGCCGAAGAATCTCTACGGTTTCTGCCATGCCAAACCCATAGGCATCAAGTGCTTCTCGAACGAGTGCCGTCTGGTTGATGGTTGGGAGATACGCCATGAAAATCCCACCGGGCCGGAGCGCCACCGCAGCATGGGGAACGACCTTGTCCGGTTCGGGCATATCGAGCAGGATTCGGTCAAGGTCGCGCTCGTCAATTCCTTCAGTGACATCTCGCACCTGCACGTCGTAGGGAACGTCTTGTCCAAGCATTGCGTGCACGTTGGCTTTCGCCACCTCGGCGAAGTCCTCACGGATCTCATAACCAATGATGGAAACACCAGCGCGAAGTGCTGCGATTGACAGGGCCCCAGAACCAACGCCAGCTTCCAGCACGCGCTGGCCGGGAGCGAGGTCTGCGGCAATCAGGATTGCCCCCAAGTCCTTTGGATAGATGACTTGCGCGCCTCGTGGCATCTTTAACACCACATCGGTCAACGTTGGGCGAAGCACGAGAAACGCCCGACCAGTGCTGCCAGGAATCTTCGATCCCTCTACCGCGCCAATGAGGTCGTCGTGATCCAAGATTCCACTGTGGGTGTGAAACTGCCTCCCAGCGGCCAAGGTCACGAGATAACGACGGTCTTTCGAGTCCACGAGCAGTACTCGTTCACCATCGCGCAAAATACTGGCGGATTGTTGTGCTGCAGTCGTCACTTCTTTGATCTCCGGTTCTTGCGCGATACAGGTTGGTCGACCGTCACGCTGTAGCGCTCGCCCGGCTTTACTCGCAGTGTTGAGTGATTTGCACGATCTGCTTCAAGGAAATACCGAAGTAACGCTCCAAGCCCAGCAATGGCGATCCACGCCACCTTCCGACCGGCGATGCCTCGCTTAAAGCAGACCTTGATCAGCCACAGGATCAATGGTCGCAGAACGATCAAATCCGTCGCACCTCAACCACCGACGCACGACGACGTCCGCGACGACGTCCAAGGAGGTAGATCACAACCGCGCCGAAACCGAGGGCGACGCCGGCACCAACTACTGCTGGTGGAAGGAAATCCTTGACCGTATCTTCGCTTTGGCCGAGGACCTCTTTAAAGGATCGCTCGAGATCATCACGCGAAATTGGTTGCGGAGTTTTGGCACCCATCACTTCTCCCCGACTTTCTTCGACTCGCGCTTTCTTGGCCGTGCAGGTCCGGCGGTGACCAGCCAAACCCCAAGGGCCAGCACACCTCCAGCAATGATCAGGACAATCAAATAGGGCAACCACGACAAATTGCCGTGGAACACCGTGGTCTCTTCTTGAAGCGCCCTCAGCACGGCAACAAGGAGGAACAGCACGCCTAGGCCCATCGAGAACGCGCCAACCGTGCCATAGGCAAGGAACTTTCCTAGCGCCTTGATGGGGTCAACGGTCTCTTGCTTGACATAGTCGACGACCAGTTGGATCGAATCTGAACCAGAGTCACGGAGACGCCGAGTTGCAGTCTTTATTGCACTTCCAAGCAAACTCACCGTTCTCCTCCCTCTCGGTAACGCAACGAAGCCTAGTTTCGTTCTCGGTACAAGTAGGTCGATGAGGTACGACCAACGAGTCGACCGTCGCTTGTCGCAATGGAACTCTCAACAAAAGCGACTCTTGAACCACCGCTGACCACTTGAGCGGTGCAGGTCAGCGTCTCTCCAATTTTCACCGCTGCGAGAAAACTGACCTTCATTTCGGCATTCGCGACAAAAACCTTTCGTCCCGAAGCAAAGGTCACAGCTGCTGCACCCATGGCGGAATCCGCAAATGCACCGAGGATGCCTCCTTGCAAGATTCCTGCTGGATTGGCGAATTCTTCGCCTGCAACCATTTCCCAAACCGAAAGCCCCGGCGTGGACTTGTCAAGACATCTCATACCAAGTGTGAGATCGCAATTGGGGGGCACCTGGATTGCTCGACGCTGCGCCATAGTTCGACGTTAGTTCGCCCCTGCTACCTCGCCGTACTTACTAGGGTGTGTGCGGCGGAGGAAGGAACCTGGTGGCCAACGAAACCAAGCAGTTCGACCGAGATGCAATCGCAACCATTCGAGGATTGGCAATGGATGCGCCGGCCAAGGCGAAGTCTGGCCATCAAGGCACGGCCATGGCGCTTGCACCACTGGTCCACACGTTGTATTCACGGGTGCTCAAATTTGACCCGACCGATGCCAACTGGGCAGACCGAGACCGATTCGTCCTCTCCGCCGGACATGCGTCAATCCTGCTGTATTCCGTGCTGCACCTCGTTGGTCAAGGTGTTGCACTTGATGACCTTCGTTCGTTTCGGCAACTTGGCTCACTGACGCCTGGCCACCCAGAAGTCGGCCACACCGCCGGTGTTGAAGTGACGACCGGTCCACTTGGTCAAGGTCTTGCTAATGGTGTTGGTCTTGCCTTGGCAGAGCGATGGTTAGGAACTCGCTTTGGCTCGGATCTGATTGACCACATGACCTACGTCGTCGCCGGTGATGGCTGTCTGCAAGAGGGAATCAGTCACGAGGCTGCTGCGTTTGCCGGCCACCAAGGTCTCGGCAAGCTTGTGGTCATCTACGACGACAACAAGATCACGATCGATGGCAAGACACATCTGTCGAGTTCCGTTGAAGAGGCCGCTCGCTTTGAGAGCTACGGATGGCATGTCATTCAAGCTGGTGAGATTGGCGAAGACTGCGATGCGATTGAGCGGGTACTCCTCGAAGCAAAAGCGGAACAGCGTCGTCCAACACTGATTGTGATGGAAACCCATTGCGGTTTTCCTTCACCGCAATGGACCGACAAGAAAGAAGCCCACGGACTCGCGGTCCTCGGCGACGACATTGCGACAACCAAAGCGATCCTCGGACTCAACCCAGAAGAATCGTTCACCATCTTGCCCGGGGTGATCGAGACGTATCGCGAAGTTCTTCAAAGTCGAGTGGCCATGCACACTGCGTGGAACGAGCGCCTCTCTGCTAGCAACAATGGCGAGGCACTTGTCCGACAACTTGGCCAGCTCGCTGTTGATGAGGTCGCGAACGCACTGCCCGCCTTTGAGGTTGGGAGCCAAGTTGCGACCCGCAATGCACTAAAGGCCTGCCTGAACGCCACTGCGTCAGCACTCCCACAACTGCTTGCAGGTTCTGCCGACCTCACCGAAAACACTGGTGTTGCCCTTTCAGGCTCCACCGTGCTTGATGCCGAACATGGCGACGGCACCCAGATCTATTTCGGCATTCGTGAACATGCAATGGGTGCAGTGATGAATGGCTTGGCACTCCATGGTGGCTTCTTGCCAGTTGGTGGCACCTTCTTTGTGTTCTCTGACTATTTGCGACCAGCGATTCGATTGGCCGCACTTTCGTCGGCACATGTCATTTACTCATTTACCCATGATTCAATCGGCGTCGGCGAAGACGGTCCGACCCACCAACCCATTGAACACTTGGCCTCGCTACGAGCGATGCCGAACCTCGAGCTCTTCCGTCCGGCAGACGCCACCGAGACTGCGGGTGCATGGGCGAGTGCAGTTGCTGCGAACGGACCGGTTGCCCTTTGTCTTTCTCGGCAGAATTTGCCGGTGCTGTCGGGGACCGTTGCGCAAAACGTTGGTCTTGGTGGCTACGTGCTCAATCCTGAGATCACCAGTCCACAGGTCACGCTGATTGGCACCGGCTCTGAAGTAGCGCTGTGCGTGGAAGCCGCTCAAGTTCTACAAGAGCACCAGGTCGAAGCACGAGTGGTTTCGATGCCGTCTCTTGGACGCTTCTTGGGGTCAAGTAAGTCCTATCGTGAAAGCGTGCTTCCTCACGGAGTCCCGACGATCTCCATTGAGGCCGGTTCGACCTTTGGCTGGTCAGCAGTAGCCGACGTTTGCATTGGCATCGACCAGTTCGGACTTTCAGCACCAGCAAGTGAAGTATTTACTGAGCTAGGCATCACCACAAACGCAATCGTCGAAGCCGCTCTTTCGACTCTTGGAGGTCTCAAGTGACGCTTTTGATTGACCTTTACCGCAATGGCGGACAAAGCCCTTGGCTCGACAATCTCCGCCGAGACTGGATCGAAGACGGACAGCTTGCGTCGCTTGTCGAGCGCGGCGTTAGGGGGGTGACCTCCAATCCCACGATTTTCGCCAAAGCCATTTCTGGATCAACGCGCTACGACGAGCAATTCCGATCGCTCATCCAAACCGTGACGCCGGCGGAGGCGTACTGGGAGCTTGTCGCCACCGATATCGCCGGTGCGATGAACACACTGCTCCACGTCTTTCAGTCCTCAAATGGTGTTGATGGCTACGTTTCGGTTGAAGTAGCTCCAAGCCTTGCTCACGATGCTGCAGGAACCATTACCGCTGCGCGCGAACTTCGTGCTCGCATTGCTGGGCCAAACCTGATGGTGAAAGTTCCCGGGACTGAAGCGGGTCTGGTTGCACTTCGACAACTTGTCGCCGATGGACTTTCGATCAATGTCACCTTGCTGTTCTCAATCGAACGCTACGACGATGTCGTTGAGGCATACCTCTCGGGACTCGAAGATCGCCTTGACGCAGGTGTGACCGATCTGTCGTCCATCGCCGGTGTTTCATCGTTTTTTGTGAGCCGCGTGGATAGTGCCATTGATGCGCTCTTGAGTGCGGTGAACTCCGAAGAAGCGCTTGCTGCTCGAGGCAAAGCTGCCGTCGCTCAAGCCCAAGTGGTCTATCAACACTTCCTCGCCGCCTTTTCCGGACCGCGTTGGGAGCGACTGAAGGCTGCAGGCGCACAAGTCCAGCGCCCCCTATGGGCTTCAACATCGACAAAGGATCCTTCGTACCCGGATCTTTTATATGTCGACAGTTTGATTGGACCAGCGACGGTCAATACCTTGCCTGACGCCACGCTTGAAGCGTTTGCTGACCACGGCACCGTGGCAAGGACGATCGATGCGGACCCCACATTGGCCGAGCAGCAACTCGCGCACCTTTCGCAATTTGGCATTTCACTCGCCGACGTCGCTGCAACCTTGGAACGTGAAGGTCTTGCTTCGTTCTCACAGAGTTTTGATGACCTCCTCGTGGAACTCGAAGCAAAGGCTGCCTCTCTCTAATGACGCGGACTGCTGATGCGCTCCTTCGTCGTCTGATGCAGCGCGATTTCTCGCTCTGGCCAGAGGGCTCGGTGGCGCCGACTCGACTCGGCTGGATTGATGCACCATCGTGGTGTCTTGAGCGGGCAGAACAACTTCAAGCCTGGGCTGATGCCGTCAGTTTCAAGCGAGTCATTTTGCTGGGCATGGGAGGATCTGCGCTCGGACCACTCGTCCTGTCTGGACGAGACGGTCGAGGGGGAAGGTTCACCGACGGACGTCGGTCGCTAACTGTCGTTGACACCACCTCGTCGAGCACGATCACCAGCCTTGACTTCTCCGATGCACTCATCGTTGTTTCCTCAAAGTCAGGGACCACCCTTGAAACGGAATTGCTGTTCTCCTATGCGCTTTCACTGGTCGGAGATCCCAGTCGTTTTGTGGTGATCACCGACGAAGCAAGTCCATTGGCCGAGCGAGCTCAAGCGCTCGGTGTTGGCGCAATCTTTGAGAATCCGGCCGATATTGGTGGACGATTTTCAATGTTCAGTTATTTCGGGATGGTTCCCGCTGCGCTGCTTGGTTATGACGTTGCCAAGTTTTGCGCGAGCGCACTGTCAACCGATGTTGGCGAAGCGGCTGAACTTGGCGAGAATCTCGGTCTCTCCGTTCTTCGAGGCCAAGACAAACTCTTCATCACGTCGCATCCTGACGTGCCTCGCTTTGGACTTTGGGCCGAGCAACTCATCGCAGAATCCACTGGCAAAGACGGCACCGGGTGTATCCCAGTTCCCACCAAGGCAGCAACGAGCGCTCCCGACCGGTTCGTGTTATCCATGCCATTCGACGACATCGCTGATCTCTCCCAAGCCTTCTATGGACTTGAAATCTCAATAGCGATCTGTGGATCGATTTTGTTCGTCGATCCGTTCAACGAGCCAAATGTGGCAGAAGCAAAGTCTCGTACCCTCGATCGTCTCGAAGGCACGTCGCGTTCACCCATTGACACCTTGGCGCCAGATGAGTTGAAGCCTTGGCTTCGCTCGGTACTTCACCGAGGGTCATATCTCACCGTGCAGGCGTACTTCCCTCTTGACCAAGAAGCCGCGCTCGATGATTTGCGTGAACTGCTCGCTAGCCGTTACCGCCCCGTGGCGGTCACGTCGGGCTTTGGACCGAGATACCTCCACTCGACCGGACAACTTCACAAAGGTGGGCCGCCCTCTGTTGTCGCGTTGCAACTGCTTGCCGAGCATGCACCTGAAGTTGCGATCCCTGAGAAGAGCTTTACCTTTAATGAGTTGCTCGCCGCTCAAGCCGATGGTGATCATGATGCCCTCGTTGCTCGAGGTCGAACGGTTGCCCGTGTGGTTGTGCGAGACATTGCCACCCTTACGATGCTGCTCAGGAGTTGACCAGCGTGGATGGGAATTCAGTGTTAATGACACGAGACGAAGCAACTGCGCTTCTCCACGCTCCGCTTGAGGAATTGCTCGGAGCAGCAAAGAATCGGCGTATTGAGGCCTTTGGCATTCGCACGACCTATTCACCGAAGGTCTTTATTCCACTTACCATGCTGTGCCGCGATCGCTGCGGTTACTGCACCTTTGCCAAGGCGCCTGCCAAGCTTGCCTCCCCGTATCTCGATCGAGACCAAGTCCTTGCCATTGCCACTGCTGGCGCGGAATCTGGATGTGCGGAGGCCCTCTTCACCCTCGGCGAGGCACCAGAGGATCGCTACGACGTAGCCAAGACATGGCTTCATGAGCACGGGTATGGCTCAACGGTCGAGTATCTGGCGGCAATGTGCGACCTCGTCTTGAAAGAGACCGGACTTCTCCCCCACGCCAATGCTGGAGCGATCTCAAAGGTTGATCTCGCCACGTTGCGAACGGTCAGTGCGAGTCAAGGCATGATGATCGAGTCGTTGCGGCCTGATCTTGAGGCCCATCGACTTGCACCTGACAAGATCCCCGCTCGTCGACTTGCCACGCTGGACGATGCTGGAGAGCTCCAAATTCCCTTCACTACCGGTGTGCTTGTCGGTATTGGCGAGGAACTTGACGACCACCTCGACTCGCTCTTTGCCATTGCGCAGTCTCATCTGCGTCACGGCCATGTGCAAGAAGTGATTGTGCAGAATTTTCTGCCCAAGCCCCGGACGTTGATGGCAGACACGCCGCCAGCCAACCAGGAAGACTTCCTTCGCATTATTGCTCTCGCTCGCCTGATCTTGCCGACGTCGATTCATCTCCAAGCTCCACCAAATCTCTCGGAAGATTTTGGACGACTCCTTGACGCCGGAATTGATGATTGGGGCGGCGTTTCCCCCGTTACTGACGATCATGTCAACCCGGAGCGAGCCTGGCCCGCACTCGAAGCACTTGATCGAGCAACGGCAGATGCTGGTTTTACGTTGGCGCCTCGGCTGACGGTGTATCCGGAATTTGCCGCCCAACCAGAACGTTTTCTTGATGTAAATCTCCACACCGCGGTTTTACACCTGAGTGATGCTGAACATCTTTGTCGTGATCATGCCTGGTCATCTGGATCAGATCTTGAACCACCAGTCGTCCTTCGAGCTGGTGGGCCAGTCCGCCGTGAACTCACCGAACTTCTCGCCGCTGTCGATAATGGCTATCGCCCCCTTGAAGATGATCTCGTTACCTTGTTCAGTGCTCGTGGATCAGAAGTACACGCAGTGGCAGAGTTTGCCGACCACCTTCGCCAGGTGACCGTTGGCGATGAGGTCACGTTCGTCCACAACCGCAACATCAACTACACAAACGTCTGCACGTTTAAGTGCAAGTTCTGTGCGTTTTCCAAAGGCCCGCTGTCACTCAATCTTCGTGGTGATCCATATTTGCTGGACCTTGATGAGATCACCTCTCGAGTACGCGAGGCGGAAGAACTCGGCGCTACAGAGGTCTGCCTTCAAGGCGGCATTCATCCGAAATTCGATGGCGAGTATTACTTAGATGTCCTTCGTGCGGTGCGCAAGGCCTCTGCGGATATCCACATCCACGGCTTTACCGCGCTTGAGGTCACTGAGGGTGCTCGTCGTAGCGACCTGTCACTCGAGGCTTATCTGTTGGAGTTGAAAGCAGCAGGGCTTCGTACGCTTCCCGGTACGGCAGCCGAGATTCTTGATGACAAGGTTCGGGCCATTCTCTGTCCGGACAAGGTCAATACTGAACAATGGCTTGAAGCGCATGAGACCGCTCATCGCGTTGGTCTCAATTCGAACATCACCATCATGTTTGGCGCCATTGAAGAGCCAGCGTCTTGGGCGAAGCACCTCATTGTGACCAGAGACCTCCAAGACCGAACCGGCGGCTTTACGGAGTTTGTCCCGCTTCCTTTTGTGCACATGGCGACGCCGATGTACTTGCAAGGAAAGTCTCGTCGGGGACCGACGTTTCGCGAGACCCTGCTGATGCATGCCGTTGGACGTATTGCCTACCACGGCGTGATTCACAACATCCAGGTCAGCTGGGTGAAACTCGGAGAGGGCGGCGTCCGCCAAATTTTGCGTGCAGGCGCGAACGACATGGGTGGAACGCTGATGGACGAGAATATTTCTCGTGCAGCTGGTGCAAGCCACGGCCAAGGTCTCCAGCGTGAAGACTTCGAAGCAATCCTCAAACCACTTGGTCGTCCACTTGCTCAGCGAACCACGCTCTATGGAAGAGTTTCTTCACCAACGACTTGATCACCGTCTGGGTGCGTGAGTTCTCGACGAGCCTTTTCTAACGATCGGCGAGCTCGGCTCAAGCGCTTTTCTACCCCAATCGCCTCGGTCAACTCCTCGCCGACAAGACCAGTTGACTCGTGCAGCTGATCAACAATGCGTTCGGTCAGCACCTCAATCATCTGGTCAAGTTGCGCCACGAGATCCTCGTTGGCCAATGAGCTCACTTCGTTGGCTTACCAAGTTCAATCACGTCAAATTCATTGCGCTCATACATCGCTCGCAACACCTTCTTGTCGAACTTTCCAACCGAGGTCTTCGGCACGGTGTCGATAAAGGTCCATCGCTCAGGTAGCCACCACTTCGCCACACGCTCGGACAAAAAGTCGAGCAACGCATCGGCATCGGCATCGGCGCCTTCGTTCAACACGACACAGGCCAATGGGCGCTCGTCCCAACGAGCGTCAGGAACAGCAACCACTGCGGCTTCAAATACCGATGGGTGGGCCATAATCGTGCCCTCAAGCTCGACCGAGGAGATCCACTCTCCTCCGGACTTAATGACGTCTTTGCTTCGGTCAGAAATCGTCATATAGCCAATTTCATCGAGCGTTCCAACATCTCCGGTGCGAAGCCAACCGTCGTGAAACTTCGAAGCATCGTCGTCTAGGTAGTACGAGCCCGTTACCCAGGGTCCACGAATTTCGAACTCACCAATGCTGTGGCCATCGTTCGCAAGCGTGGCGCCATCTTCGCCCACGACACGCACTTCAACGCCAGGCAGCACCTTTCCAGCTTTGACGCGATAGTGCATTGCCTCTTCGCCTTCGCTGCCGCGAGGAGGGGTTCCAAAGGTTGCAAGCGGACTGGTCTCGGTCATGCCCCATCCTTGGATGAGCGGCACACCAAAACGCTGGTCGTAGGCCTCAAACAATGCCTGTGGGACATTTGAACCACCAGCAGTGATTGCCCGAAGCGAACTGAAGTCCACCGTCTTTCCATCCGTTGCGTGCAAGAGGTCATTCCAAATAGTTGGAACGCCACACGCCAAGGTTGGACGGTGCTCTTCAATGATGCGCGCAAGGTGAACACCTTGGAGATATTGCTGTGGCATGACAAAGCTGGTTCCGGCCATGAAGCCCGAGTAGGGAGTTCCCCAGCCATTGGCGTGGAACATCGGCACGATCAACAGCATTGAATCATTGTCGGTCAGGCCAATTGATCCAGCCGCCAACTGTGCCAGCGAGTGAATCCACGTCGAGCGATGTGAGTAGACAACACCCTTTGGGTTCCCCGTTGTTCCCGAGGTGTAACACATCGCCGCTGCTGAGCGCTCATCGAGGTCAGGGTAGGCAAAACCTGGAGACTGTGCCGCAAGCAACGTCTCATAATCAAGCGTTTCCCCTAGGCCATCGGTTGCACCTTGGCCAGCCACAATGATGGTTTCAACCGTAGTGAGTTCGGCGCGCACTCGAGCGAGCAATGGGATCAGTGAGGCATCGACAATGATGACTTTGTCTTCCGCGTGGTTAATGACATACGCGAGTTGTTCGGGAAACAGACGAATGTTGAGGGTATGCAGCACCGCTCCCATTGAAGGGATCGCCAAGTACGCCTCAAGGTGGGTTTGGTTGTTCCAGCAGAAGGTTCCAACTCGATCGCCCGGTCCAACCCCTAGGTCGCGAAGCGCGCTGGCCAATTGATCGACACGATTTGCCACTTCAGCAAACGTGGCGACCGTTGCGCCGCTTTCCGTAATGGTCGTCACCGTTGAGTGCTGATTCACCATGCGCCCATGGCGCAAAATGTCACGAATCAGAAGTGGTGCATCTTGCATCGTTGAATCCATTGGAACCCCCTCGTCGCGGGCGCGTCGCCCAACGACCAATTGTAGTTATCGAAGTGCGACTTGGCTTGGGACGATTGGAGCAGGCAGTGCGGTCTCGCCCATGAGGCTTGCATCAACGGCTGCGGCGCAACTGCGACCTTCGGCAATTGCCCACACGATGAGACTTTGTCCCCGTTGCACGTCACCGCAGGCGAATACCTTTGGATTCGAGGTCACCCATGCGTCATTCACCTTGGCATTTGAACGCTCTGTTCGATCAATACCGAGTGCATCAAGCACCGCCGTTTCAGGACCCGTGAAACCCATGGCTAAAAACACCAGATCGGCGGGTACCACTTCTTCAGATCCTGGAATCGGCTGGAGTTGGTCGTCGACCGACGTGAGTTGCAGACCACTGACGACTTGCGTGCCGACAAATCGCTGCGTCTGCACGCTGTAGCGACGGATTCCGCCTTCTTCGTGAGCCGAGGCAACCCGAAACACGTTTGGGTACTGCGGCCAAGGGTTCTGTTGACCACGCTGCTCAGGTGGTTGGGGCATGATCTCCAATTGCACGACGGAAGCCGCTCCCTGGCGAAGCGCGGTGCCGAGGCAGTCTGCTCCTGTGTCGCCACCACCAATGATGATGACGTTTTTCCCCTGCGCGTCAATTGGTGACTGTTCAAGTCGACCCTCACGGACGAGGTTTGATGGCCGGAGGTATTCCATGGCGAGATGGATGCCCGAAAGCTCCCTACCTTCAATGGCGAGGTCGCGTCCACTGGTAGCTCCCGTAGCGAGCACCACTGCATCAAACTCAGCAAGCAGCGTTGAGGCGGCGACCCGTGTCACGCCATCTGCGGCGGCGGCGAGGTTGCCATCTTCAATCATGGTCGAGCAACGAAACTCCACGCCTTCTGCCTCTAATTGCTGGAGTCGACGATCAATCACCGCTTTTTCCATTTTGAACTCTGGAATGCCGTAGCGAAGAAGACCGCCGGGCAATTCGGCCCGCTCGTAAACGACCACGCGGTGTCCTGCTCTCGCAAGTTGCTGAGCTGCAGCGAGCCCGGCGGGTCCAGAACCAACCACCGCCACCGACTTACCAGTTGGGAGTGCTTGAACCGGCGTTACCCACCCTTCAGCAAAGGCGTGTTCCGCAATCTCCAATTCAACCCGCTCAATGGTGACTGGGTCTTGGTTGATCCCAAGAACACAGGATCCTTCACAAGGGGCTGGACACAATCGTCCAGTGAACTCAGGGAAATTATTCGTTGCATGAAGTCGATCTGCCGCAGCTGACCAATCATCTCGATACACAAGATCGTTCCACTCGGGGATCAAATTGCCAAGCGGACAACCTTCGTGACAAAAGGCGATTCCGCAGTCCATGCAACGGCCGGCTTGATGACGAGTGACCGCATCGTCTGCTGGTTCATAGACCTCTCGCCAGTCACGGAGCCGCACTGGCACCGGTCGACGCTCAGGAGTCTCGCGACCAAACTCCAAGAACCCAGTTGGCTTACCCATGGTGCACCGCCATGACTGCCTCCTCTTCGGAGCGACCTTCAGCTCGGGCCGCCGCAATTGCTTCCATCACCTTTTTGTAGTCCCGCGGCATCACAAGAACGAAGTCTGACCTCGTTGCCTCCCAATTGTTGAGAATGCTCTCGGCCTTGTTCGAACCGGTAAACGAAACGTGGGTGGCTAACTGATCTTTGAGCCACGCTTCGTGGTCTTCGCCAAGAGGCTCCAAATCCACCATCTCGTAGTTAACAAGCGCATCGAAGGTGCGGGCGGGGTCATAGACAAAGGCCATGCCACCCGACATTCCTGCTCCAAAGTTTCGACCCGTCGGCCCCAGCACAACCACCTTGCCACCGGTCATGTATTCACAGGCATGGTCCCCCACGCCTTCAACCACGGCAGTGGCACCAGAGTTGCGCACGCAGAACCGCTCGCCCACCACGCCACCGAGATATATCGAGCCCGACGTTGCGCCATAGGCAATGACGTTTCCAGCAATGACCTGGGTTGACGCATCAAACGTGGCGCTTCTTGGTGGCCGAACGGCAACAGTCCCGCCAGAAAGTCCTTTGCCGAGGTAATCGTTGACGTCACCCTCGAGCGAAAGTGTGATGCCACGTGGCAAAAACGCACCGAAACTCTGGCCAGCCGAACCCAAACACTCGATCACTATCGAGCCCTCGGGAAGCCCAGCGCTACCAAAGTGACGCGTGATTTCAGATCCGAGTTGTGTTCCAACCGCACGGTTGACATTCGACACGTCAAGTTGGAACGTCGCTTGCTCACCACGCTTTGCCGCATCAAGCGCTGACGCCAAAATTTGGTGGTCAATCGCAAGTTCCATTCCATGGTCTTGGATGCGCGTATTGAGACGATCTGTGCCATGTGCTGGCTCTGCCGCATACAACAACGGAGAAAGGTCAAGACCGTCAGCCTTCCAGTGCGCAATTGCGCTCGACGCCTCAATGAGATCCACCCGACCAATGGCTTCATCAAGGGTGCGAAGGCCAAGTTCAGCCAACAGTTCTCGAACCTCTTCTGCCAGGTACTCAAAGAAGGTCTCGACGAACTCCGGCTTTCCCGAGAAGCGACTTCGAAGAACTGGGTTCTGCGTTGCCACGCCCACAGGGCACGTGTCCAAGTGGCAAACCCGCATCATCACGCATCCGGACACGACGAGCGGAGCGGTCGCAAAGCCATACTCTTCCGCACCAAGTAGCGCAGCGATGATGACGTCACGACCGGTCTTCATTTGCCCGTCAACCTGCACCACTACACGGTCTCGAAGGCCGTTTTGCAGCAGCGTCTGTTGCGTCTCGGCCAATCCAAGTTCCCATGGACCACCGGCGTGTTTCAACGACGTCAATGGCGCAGCGCCAGTACCGCCATCGTGTCCTGAGATCAACACGACGTCGGCGTGGGCCTTCACCACACCAGCCGCCACAGTTCCAACTCCCACTTGGGCCACCAACTTGACGTGCACACGAGCACTCGTGTTGGCACTCTTTAGGTCATAGATGAGTTGCGCCAAGTCCTCAATGGAATAGATGTCATGGTGAGGCGGGGGTGATATCAGTCCAACACCTGGCGTCGAATGGCGAGTCTTGGCAATCCACGGCGTCACTTTGTGGCCTGGCAGCTGACCGCCCTCACCAGGTTTGGCGCCTTGGGCAATCTTGATTTGCACGTCATCTGCATTCACGAGGTAACTCGACGTCACCCCAAATCGACCCGAGGCAACCTGCTTGATGGCTGAGCGCCGAGAATCACCGTTTGGCTCTGGCGTGAAGCGGTCTTCGTCCTCGCCACCTTCACCAGTATTCGAGCGTGCTCCTAGGCGGTTCATCGCAATGGCGAGCGTCTCGTGTGCCTCACCTGAGATTGAGCCGTACGACATCGCTCCGGTCGAGAACCGAGCAATGATCGATGCGGCAGACTCCACCTCATCAAGCGGTACTGGTGTCCCGGCAGGCTTCAGCGAGAACAAACCTCGCAGCGTCGATTTCGCTGCTGCTTGATCGTTCACGAGGGCGGTGTATTCCTTAAAGATCTCGTAGCGCTTTGCCCGAGTGGCATGTTGCAACTTGAACACGGTCTTTGGGTTGAATAAGTGCACTTCCCCTTCGCGTCGCCACTGGTACTCACCGCCAACTTCGAGCTCTCGGTGCGCAAGTTCTGCTGGACGAGAGGGGTAGGCAGACCGATGCCGCGCGGCCACTTCGCTGGCAATGACATCCAAATCAATGCCGCCGAGTCGAGAGCTTGTGCCGGTGAAGTACTGCTCAATCAATCGCTGACTCAAGCCAATGGCCTCGAAAATTTGGGCACCGGTATAGGAGGCAACGGTTGACACGCCCATCTTGGACATGACTTTCACCACGCCCTTTGACGCAGACTTGATGAAGTTTCGGTGTCCTTGGCGCGGGGTAACTCCTTCAAGCGAACCTGAAGCGATGAGGTCATCAATGGCCTCAAAGGCGAGATAGGGGCTGATTGCAGCAGCTCCAAAGCCAAGCAACAGGGCAAAGTGGTGGACTTCTCGTGCATCACCGCACTCGACAACGAGACCAACTTTGGTCCGCGAGCGCTCGCGCACCAAATGATGGTGCACCGCGGAGGTCAACAACAGCGAAGGGATTGGTGCCATCTCTTCGGTTGAGTTCCGGTCGGACAAGATAATGAGGTTGGCGCCGTCAGCAATTGCGGTGGAGACCTCCACGCACACTCGCTCAATTGCCTGCGCGAGCAGATCTGCTCCGTCTTGGCTCGGCATTGTTGCATCCCCGCTTGCAAGCGGGAAAAGTCCATCAATCGCAAACGACTTGAACCCTGGGGTCTCGCCACCTTCGTTGACGTAGAGCAGCTTGGCCAAATCTTCTCGATCAATGACCGGATAAGGAAGTTGAATCTGTCGACAAGAAATTGGAGTGGCGTGAAGCAAGTTGCCTTCTGGTCCGACCGTAGAGGAGATCGACGTCACCATTTCTTCACGAATTGCATCAAGTGGAGGGTTCGTCACCTGTGCAAACAGCTGCGTGAAGTAGTCAAACAACAGTCGAGGCCGAGTCGAAAGCACCGCGAGTGGCGTGTCTGAGCCCATTGAGCCAATGGCTTCTATCCCGGTCTTCGCCATTGGAGAGATAATGAGTCGAAGCTCTTCTTGGGTGTACCCAAAGAGCCGCTCACGCTGCGCCACACTGGCGTGCTGCGGCGTCAGCATGCGTCGTTCTGGCAACTCAGTGAGCGAAACCGCTTGCTCGCGTAACCATGTTCCGTAGGGCTCGGCGGCGGCTAACTCAGCCTTGATGTCCTCGTCTTCAACCAACACACCTTTTGCCGTATCAATCAAGAACATCCGTCCAGGCTGGAGTCGGCCTTTGCGCACAATGGTCGATGGGTCAACATCCACCACGCCTACTTCGCTCGACAACACGACCAAACCATCTTCCATCACCCAAAAACGAGAAGGGCGAAGTCCATTGCGGTCGAGTACTGCTCCGGCCAAGGTGCCATCAGTGAACACGACTGCAGCCGGTCCATCCCAAGGCTCCATGAGCGAGGAGTGATACCGATAAAAATCACGACGAGCCGGGTCCATTGACGGTTGGTTTTCCCATGCTTCGGGAATCATCATGAGGACCGAGTGGGGCAAGGAGCGGCCACCAAGGTGCAAGAGTTCGAGCACCTCGTCGAACGAAGCAGAGTCGCTCATCCCAGGTGTGCAGATAGGAAAGAGCTCCTCGAGATCGTCTCCGAGTAACGGTGAAGAAAGGAGTGCTTCACGGGCACGCATCCAGTTGCGGTTGCCTTGAACGGTGTTGATCTCACCGTTGTGGGCGATGAACCGGAATGGGTGCGCGAGTGGCCACGAAGGAAAGGTGTTGGTGGAAAAGCGCGAATGCACCAGAACAATGGCACTTTCAACACGCTCATCAGCCAAGTCCAAGAAGTAGCCACGGAGTTGCTCACTTCGCAACATGCCCTTGTAGACAATGGTGCGACTTGAAAGTGAGGCGAAATAGAGCGAATCAGAAGACCGCTCTACGAGTCGGCGAACGAAAAAGCATTTGCGGTCCAGGTCAAGGTCTGTTGACCCGTCGTTTGCCGTCAGAACCACTTGCACCATCAGTGGCTCGCCGGCGAGTGCACTTGGGCCAAGCGAAGAACTGTTGACTGGCACCACTCGATGCCAGACAAGTTGCATTCCGCGTTGTAGCGAAATTGCAGCGATTTGCGAAACTGCTTCTTCTGCGTCCCCATCGCCGACAAAGCAGATACCCGTTGCATAGGCACCCTTTTCGGGAAGTGAAACGCCCTCGCCATCAGCCAAGCTTCGAAGGTACGCGTCAGGCACCTGCAACAAAATGCCTGCGCCATCACCTGAATCAACGTCAGCTCCCGACGCCCCGCGGTGCTCAAGTCGCTCAAGAACCGTCAGTGCCTGATCAACAAGACGATGACTTGCAATTCCGTGCAGGTTGGCAATGAGGCCCATACCGCAGGCGTCGTGCTCAAATTTTGGGTCATAGAGACCCTTGGCTTCGGGGGTACGGTGCAATTGCGGGGGCATTTCCGAACTCTTCTCACTCTGAGTTGGTGGTCGTCACGCTGGGACGACGTTGGCCCGTGCGAACCCAATCGTAGCAGTCACTTCGTGGCGATCGTCCACAGAACTCCTCGTAGGATCAGCGTGTGCGGGCTACTCCACTTGCTGGACCAACGAGTATTCGACCCTGCAGCTTTACGCCTTCACCGCTACCATGTTCGGCCGATGTCGTCATTGTTGGAGCTGGCATTATTGGCTTGAGCATTGCGTGGCGTGCACTCGAAGTGGGCAAGTCCGTCACCATCATCGATCCTCGCCCCGCGTCGGGAGCCTCGTTTGTTGCTGGCGGCATGCTTGGTGCAACGGCGGAAGTCACGTTCGCCGAAGCGGGCCGAGTAGATCGCCTTAGGACTGCTCGGGCCGAATGGGATCCATTTCTCGACGATCTGTCACGCGACCAAGGTCGCGCCCTCCCCTACGTCTCAATCAACACCGTTGTGGCTGGCGTTCATCGATCAGATCAACTTGAAATTGACCATCTCGTCAAGTTTCAACGTTCGCTCAATCTTCGAGTCGAGCAACTCGGGAGAAATGAACTTGATGCACTAACCCCTGGACTCGGCCGAGCAATACGACAGGGATTTCTGCTCTGTGACGATGCGGCAGTCGATAACCGGCTGATTTTGCAGACTCTCCTCGACGTCATTCAACGTCGAGACGCATCAATGGTGATCGACGTCGTCGAACATCTTGAGCGAAGAGATGGACAATTCGTCATCACCACAAGTTCAGGGGTCATCACCTGCGAACACGCGGTGATCGCCACCGGCGCTGCCCCAGCCCTCAACAGTTCCATTTCGCTCCCCCACATCCACCCGGTTGCGGGTGTGATCTTGCGGCTAAAAGCGCGACCGAGCACGCTTCAGATCACCACCACCATTCGTGCAATCGTCAATGGGCGGTCTTGTTATCTCGTACCTCGATCACAAGGAGAGCTCGTACTTGGAGCAACCTCGGTAGAGCGTGGATACGACCTTGCCGTCAAGGCAGGTGAGGTGCATCAATTACTTGATGACGCCAGAGTCGTGTTCCCAAGCATTGATGAGTACGAAATCATCGATGCCGAAGTTGGCCTTCGGCCGACCACTCTTGATCATCATCCAATCGTGGAAGACCTTGGTGAGGGCCTCATCGTTGCGCTCGGGCACTACCGAAATGGATTTCTTCTTGCGCCATCAACCGCACGTCGAGTCATCGAATTGCTCCAGAAGCCATAACCATGTCGACACTTGCCATCTTCGTCAACGGCTCGCCACAATCGATACCTGCCTTCACCTCTGCGCATTCCCTATTGGAACTCCTCGGTATTCAGCCCAAAGGTGTAGCAATCGCACTCAACGAGTCGATTTTGCCAAGATCGGAGTGGGCGAACCACAAATTCTGTGACGGAGACCGCATTGAGATCGTCACGGCAGCAGCCGGAGGCTGAGACGTGCAACGATAGGAACATGGCCTCCATGGATGAACTGATCGCTGCACTGGACCGACGTTTGCTCCAAGCCTTGGAAGCAAAGGCAACAGGAGAAACCATCGCCAGACTCTGTGAGGCGAGGGCATGGCTCACCAACCCTGATCAGCCTCACGGCGGCGCCTCAAGCCAGGGCTAGCAAGATGCGCGATCCACAACATGCGTGGTCTCGCCGAATCACCCGCATTAGTAAAGATCCCGTCAGGGTGCTCAGGTGGGCGAAATGGTATGCCGCCAAGCACACCACCAAGGTGAGCCACGAACTGTTTTTGGAACGTGACCATGATGTTGCCTCGACCTGCCTTGTTCTTGGCAGCGCGAGGTCAGGCACCACCTGGGCGGCTGAAGTTTTGTCATCTGCTCATGACACGCGCTTCATCATGGAGCCGTTTGATGATCGTTGCTCACAGTTTCGTGGCGGTCTTCCCGATGCGACCTATCTCGCTCCCGGTGCGCACAACGATCGATTGGAGTACTTCGCCGACCGGGTGTTTAGCGGACAACTTCGATCGCAGTGGACCGACCAATACAACCATTGCCACCACGCGAGTAGACGGGTCGTCAAAGACGTTCGGACCGTGGCACTTCTTGGCTGGTTCTTGCAGCGCTACCCTTC
>CANFJV010000017.1 GCA_947447225.1 Acidimicrobiaceae bacterium | reverse complement strand
GACGTCTTCGCCGGTCACGGTTTTGACGACATCAGGGCCGGTGATGAACATGTGGCTCGTCTGGTCAACCATGAAGATGAAGTCGGTCATCGCTGGGCTGTAGACCGCACCACCCGCACATGGTCCAAGGATCACTGAGATCTGTGGGATAACTCCGGAGGCTTGGACGTTACGGCGAAAGATCCCTCCATAGGAGTGAAGCGACACCACGCCTTCTTGGATACGAGCACCCGCACCGTCGTTGAGGCCAATCATCGGGACGCCAAGGCTGTGGGCCAAGTCCATGATCTTGTGGATCTTCTCGGCGAAGACTTCGCCAAGGGCTCCGCCATAGACGGTGAAGTCTTGGGAGAACACACAGACTTTCCGACCCTCGACCGTGCCAAAACCAGTGATGACCCCGTCGGTGTACGGCCGGTAGTCCTCAAGGCCCATGCCGTGTGCCCGGTGACGAGCCAACATGTCGAGTTCTTGGAACGAGCCCTCATCCAAGAGATACTCAATCCGCTCACGGGCGGTCAGCTTGCCCTTGGCGTGTTGACGCTCAACTGAGGCTGGACTGCCAGCTGACAGTGCCTCGGCTTTGCGCTCGTTGAGTCCTTCCAGCAACTGCTGCATCGTGTGCTCCATAGGAGCCAACGATACAAGCCAGCCGAGGGGCTCTACTCCTCTACGAGTTCAATCAGGGTTGAAAAGGACGTCTTTGGGTGGACAAAGGCAACCGTCGTGCCCCGAGAACCAGGACGCGGGGCCTCATCGATCACTCGACCGCCCATGGCCTTGATCTGCTCCAAGGCTTGAGCACAGTTGGCCACGCGGTAGCCAATGTGGTGCAGACCTTCGCCTTTGTTGGCCAAGTACTTGGCCACCGGTGAGTCATCACGCGTTGGGGTGAGCAGTTGCACGTAGGAGTCAGCGACTTTCAGCAGTGCTTCTTCGACCCCATCGGACTCGACCCGCTCGCGGTGATCAACGGTTGCCCCAAAGGCTTGCCGATACCAGGCAATAGCGGCTTCTAGGTCGTTCACGGCAATGGCCACGTGGTCAATTTCGGTCAAAAGTAGTTCAGTCATTTGGTCTCCTTAGGCGCCGTGACGGCGAAACACGGTGAGTCGGTCTTCGCCAACTTGGGCACGTAGTTCAGGGTTGGTGATGCCGAGGCCTTCAGATGGAGCAGCGCAGAGCACGCCGATCTTTCCTTCGTGCAGGTTGTGGTGGACCTGGTAGGCGGCTTCGCCAACCGTGTCCAAGGTCTCAACCGCTGACAGTGGCGGCACGATCTTGCCTTCGCAAATGAGTTGGTTGGCCGCCCAGGCTTCGCGGTAGTTGGCGAAGTGTGAACCAATGATGGACTTGAGTTTCATCCACAGGTGGCGGTTGTCGTATTCGATCATGTAGCCAGACGTGGCCGCACAGGTCACGATCTTGCCCGCACGTTTTGTCACAAACACACTGGCGCCCATGGTTGAGCGACCTGGGTGCTCAAACACCATGTCGACGTCGTCGCCAACGAGGCC
The DNA here is from genome assembly GCA_947447225.1 of Acidimicrobiaceae bacterium. Taxonomy (GTDB): domain Bacteria; phylum Actinomycetota; class Acidimicrobiia; order Acidimicrobiales; family RAAP-2; genus CAIQEU01. Next base: position 20,201 of record CANFJV010000017.1, on the reverse strand, counting down.
ACGGATGTCTTTGCCAAGACGACGCCATTCGGACTCGTCTTGGGTGTGCTCGTCCTTCCAGAACTTGTAGCCCTTCTCACGGCGGTCAATGACGTGCTCAACGCCAAGACCCTTCATGAGGGCGACCTTCTCCGGAGACGACACGACGGCAACTGGGGTTCCGCCACCATTCAGCACATACTGCACGGCGAATGAACCAATGCCACCAGACGCTCCCCAGACCAGCACCTTGTCGCCTTGGGTCATGTGACCAGCATTTGGCGAGACCACCATGCGGTACGCGGTGGAGTTGCACAGTGCATTAACCGCTGCTTCTTCCCAGGTCAGGTGCGTGGGCTTTGGCATGAGTTGGTTGGCCTTGACGACCGAGATGTCGGCCAGTCCACCAAAGTTCGTCTCAAAGCCCCAGATCCGCTGGTTGGCCGCCAACATCGAGTCGTTGTGAGCGGAGGGGTCTTGGTCGTCAACGTAGTTGCAGTGGACCGTGACTTGGTCACCGACCTTCCAGTTGCGAACGGCTGACCCAGTGCGCAGCACAATGCCGGAAGCATCGGAACCAACCACGTGGTAGTCGAGGGCGTGACGCTTGCCCCAGATGGACTCTTTGCCCAGTCGGTCAAGGAAACCGAAGGTCGACAGCGGCTCGAAGATGGAAGTCCACACGGTGTTGAAGTTGATCGACGAGGCCATGACGGCGATGTAGCACTCGTCCGGGGCGAGCTCAGGAATCGCCACTTCACCAACGTGAAGGGACGCTCTTGGGTCCTTGTCGTTTGACTCCATCCCAGCAAACATGTCTTGTTCGCTGCGGAGAACAAAGGCCGCCCGGGTTGACTCGGGCATGGGAATGGCAAGGAGGTCCTCTGCGGAGGCCCCAGCCGCTGCGGCTTCTAGGAGTGAGGTCATGGCCGTTACCTTAGTTGGGCAGCGTGCGAAATTAGACCTACAGAACAGACAGTGGAGTTGGCTCGCCTAGGCTCAGTACCGCAGATCAATTGAGGAGGACTCATGGCCGGAACCGTTATCGCCGCAGGTGCGCGCACCCCTATTGGCAAGCTCTCTGGAGCACTGTCGAGCTTCAGCGCCGCACAGCTTGGTGGCTTTGCCATTGCCGAAGCCTTGCAGCGCGCTGGCATCACTGGTGACCAGGTTGACATGGTCATCATGGGCCACGTCATTGAAGCCGGTGCAGGTCAGATCACTGCTCGCCAGGCTGCGGTTGCTGGTGGCATCCCAATGTCGGTTCCTGCCACCACCATCAACAAGGTGTGCCTGTCGGGCCTTAACGCCATCTACTTGGCCGACCTCATGATCAATGCTGGCGAAGCCGACATTGTCATCGCCGGTGGCATGGAGTCCATGACCCAAGCCCCCTACCTTCTCCCCGGTGCCCGTGCCGGATACCGCCTTGGCGACAACAAGGTCATTGACTCAATGATGTATGACGGCCTCACCTGTGCCTTTGACGACTGCGCCATGGGACTTGGCACCGACCGTTACAACCAAAAGCACGGCATCTCCCGTGAGCGTCAAGACGCCTTCTCGGCTGGCAGTCACGCCAAGGCCGCAGCCGCTATTGCCGATGGTCGTATGGCCGAAGAGATCGTGGCCGTTGCGGTTCCGCAGCGAAAAGGTGACCCCATCATGGTGACGACGGACGAAGGCGTGCGCGTCGAGACCGACTACGCCTCGCTCGAGAAGCTTCGCCCAGCTTTTGACAAAGAAGGCTCAATCACGGCCGGTAATGCCTCGCAGATCTCTGACGGTGCTTGTGCAGTCGTCGTCATGAGCAAGAAGAAGGCCGAAGAGCTCGGTATTCGTGGCCTCGGCGAACTCGTGGCCTTTGGCGAAGTGGCCGGTCCTGATGCATCGCTGCTCACCCAGCCAGCTCGGGCCATCAAAAAGGCACTGTCAAAGACGGACCTTACGTTGGATGACATTGACCTGTTTGAGCTCAACGAAGCCTTTGCCTGCGTTGGCTTGGCTTCGGCCGATGAACTCGGCATTGATGAAGCGAAGATCAACGTGAACGGTGGCGCCATTGCCCTCGGTCACCCACTTGGTATGTCGGGTGCCCGTGTGGCCCTGACGGCGTTGTATGAGCTTCAGCGCCGTGGTGGCGGTGTGGCTGCTGTTGCCCTTTGTGGTGGTGGCGGACAAGGCGACGCAGCGATTCTTCGCACTCGCTAAACCCCCATCTGTTCCAAGCAAACATCCCGGTTGGCACTTGCCAGCGGGGATGTTTCGCGTCTAGGCCAACTTGTCGATCTTGGCGACGAGGCGTCCCGTCCCGGGCACAATCTCAGCGACCACGTCAGCCGGAAAGGTAAGAACTGCCAGTGAACAGACCCCGGTTGGTCGCTCTGCCCGCTGTTTTGATTGCAGCAGGTCTTCTCGCAGAAGTCCCAAGGTTGGTTGGTGGCCAACAATCATGACCGAGGTGTTCTCCGGGTAACCGGTGAGCAGATATTTGAGGTCATCTTCGGTGGCCTCATAGATCGATGGGGTCATCTCAACCGTTGGTCGAAGTCCACTCGCGCCGAGCACGGCGGCCAAGGTCTCTTGTGTTCGCCGCGCCGTTGAACAAAGCACGAGTTCTGGGCGCTTCACCTTCTCAAGTTTCTTCTGGTCACTGCCGAGATAGGTACCGAGCGTGGTTGCCTGCAAGCGACCACGTGGCGTCAGGGCTCGAGAGAAATCCTCGGGGCCGCCTCGGCCTTCTTTTTCTGCTCGTGCATGTCGTAGTAACCACACTGTTGCCATTTTGACCTCCAGGTTTGCGGCAACTTCGACGCAACTGCTGCGCTTCGCCTTCGTCTAGCCTACGAAACAGACAACCTCGGAGGGTTCTCCATGCACCACGTGCTCTTGGCAACAGCAGATCAAAGTCATATGACCTACTTCCAGGCCATTGTCATTGGCATCTTGCAAGGCGTAACCGAGCTGTTTCCGGTCTCGTCCCTTGGCCACTCGGTGATCTTGCCCCAGCTGTTTGGCTGGGACAACATTGTCACCCAAGAATCCGCTAGTGAGTCTGGCTACTTGGCCTTCTTGGTGGGTCTGCATTGTGGGACCGCCATTGCCCTCATTGTGTTTTACTTCCAAGACTGGAAGGACATCATTGGTGGGCTGTGGACTTCCGCTCGAACTCGCAAGATTGAAACCTCAACCCAGCGACTTGGTTGGCTCCTTATTATTGGCACGATTCCTGTTGCCTTGGTCGCACTCGTGATTGAGCACAAGATTCGGACGATTTTTTCGAAGCCAATGTATGCCTCGGTGTTTCTCTTCCTGAACGGTTTTGTCTTGCTGTTGGCCGAGCGAGTGCGCAAGTCCCAACTTCGTGGCACCCACCGTCGTCGCAACACCGTTGCACCGGAACTTGGCACCTTGCCCATGAAAGATGGCGCAATTATTGGTGCTTCGCAGATCTTGGCTCTGTTTGCTGGTTTCAGTCGCTCGGGTGTGTCAATGGCAGCAGGGCTTCTTCGTGGGCTCAACCACGAAGACTCGGCCAAGTTCACCTTTTTGCTGGCAACGCCCATCATCTTGGCTGCCGGTGTCTACAAGTTGCCTGACCTCATTGGTCCAAATGGCAAGGACATTCTTGGCCAAGTAATTGTCGGCTCAATTGTGGCCGGACTCTCCGCATATGGTGCGATTCGTTGGCTGTCGAAGTACTTCGAAACAAAGACGCTGCTTCCTTTCGGCATCTACTGTCTGGCCGCAGGCGCTGCCTCAACCGTCTACTTCGGGTTCTTTAACTAGGACTTCTCACGCCTCGAGCGAGCGTCGTCCTTCGATGGCGCGACCCAAGGTCAACTCATCGGCATATTCCAAGTCACCACCAACGGGCACGCCGGAGGCAATCTTTGTGACCTTCACCCCCCGTGGGGCGAGCAGCCTTGACAAGTGCATGCCAGTCACGTCACCTTCAACCGTTGGATTGAGGCAGAGAATGACTTCGCTCACTCCCCCTGCTTCAACCCGGACGAGCAACTCACGGATCCGCAGATCTCCTTCACCAATCCCTTCAAGTGGATTCATGGCGCCATGGAGCACGTGATATCGGCCGGAGAATGAACCGGACTTTTCGACCACCGTTAAGTCGCGTGGGTCTTGGACCACACAGATGACGGTGGCATCTCGCCGGTCGTCAAGACAGATGGCACAGGTCGCACCGTCAGCGGCAACAGAACAGCACACGGGGCAATAGGTCGTGCGGCGCTTCATCTCTGAGATTGCAGTCGACAGGTGTTCGGCGTCATCACGATTGGCCCGCAGGAGGTGAAAGGCCAACCGAGCAGCGTTCTTCGGGCCAATCCCGGGCAGGCGACCGAATTCGTCAATGAGATCTTGTAACGGTTCTGGATACACCTACTCGGTCACCTCAATCGAACCGGGAAAGGCTTCAAAGATTTTCGACGTTGCCAACGAGCCAATGTCGCCTGCGCTCTTTGACTCTTCAACCAGTGACGCAAAGGCTTCAACCGACTCTTCAACATCGGCGGGAATCTCCGAAGCGTCACTACTTGGTTCTTCGCCAACGACGAGGGTTACGTCGAGTGAACGGCCAAGACTCGCAACCAGCGCAGCGGTCATGGCCGGCACGCACTCACGAGCTCGATCGACATGGGCGGCATTGGGCAAGGCAAAGTCCGCCGTCGTGCCATTGGTGCCAACAAAGCGTCCAATGGCCAAAATCGCCTTGGCCTTGACCGGCAAGGAGGCGTGCACGGACTTCCATGCATCGTTCAACTGGTCGATATCAAGCGGTCCTGCTGCTTGGCCAGCAGGATGCACGGGCGCTGGTGGAGCGTCACTTTGCACCGCCACTGGAGCAGGTGGAGCTTCTTCGCTCACCGGCGTAGGTGTTGGCGCTGGCGCAGGGACTTGTGGAGCGGCTGCTTGTTGGCGACGAATGGCCCCAAGACTTGGCTTCTCTGAAGGCTTCACCGGAGCAGCAGGGGCCGGAGCCACGACGGGCTCTGCCGCTGGAGTCGCCGCCGCCCGTGCTGCAGCAATGGCGGCTTCGGCGGCAGACCCTGGACGAGGGTGAGTAGAAGGTGCTTGCGTTGGTCCACTACTCGGCGCAGCAGCCACACCACCTTCGGCCAAGCGCTGCTCAATACGACTGAGCCGCTCAGCAAGGGCTGCGGGCGAGTCGTCCAAGTCGAGGCGGGCGGACCTCACAAGGGCAAGCTCCAACACGACTTGTGGCTCAGGCGCATCACGCATCTGGATTTGGGCTTTGCCAATGGCTTCCATGGTGCGAACAATGCGAGGAAGGCCCAACTCGTGCAGGCGCTGACGTTGAGCTGGTTGCTCAGTGCCAACCACATCGTTCAACTGCGGTGCGACGTGTTGCAAAAAGCCAGTGCGAAGTTCTTGGATGAGCTCGGTTGCGAGCTGCTGGGGACCCCAGCCTGCTTCATGCAGTTCGCTCAAGGCCACAAGCAGTGCACCGGCGTCTGATTCAACCAAGGCATCAATCACGCCATCGAACACCGGAACCACATCGTCGGCCGAACCGGCTGCTGCGACTTGGTCAAGGGCAGAGAGCGCATCTCGAGCTGAACCTTTGGCCCGTCGAACTGCTGCGGCTAAGGACTCATCGTCAACAGCAAGTCCAGCTTCAACTCGAACGTCTGAGAGCAGCGTGGCCAAGGTGTCTGCAGCTAAGAGTCGGAACTCCAAGTGCTGTGTGCGACTGCGAATGGTGGCCGGGACCTTTTGCGGGTCGGTCGTCGCCAACACAAACACCACATGGCTTGGTGGTTCTTCCAAGGTCTTGAGCAGCGCATTGGCCGCGGCATTGGACAACATGTGGACTTCGTCGACGATGTAGACCTTCCAGCGCCCCGGAGTTCCTAAGTTCGCGTGGTTGACGAGATCACGCATGGCGTCGACACCATTGTTCGACGCTGCGTCAAGTTCAGTGACGTCTAATGACGTGCCTTTGGTGATCTCAAGGCAACTTGTGCACGCACCACAGGGTTCGCCCTCATGCAGATCGGTGCAATTGAGCGCCTTGGCCAAGATGCGAGCAGTTGAGGTCTTGCCCGTGCCTCGTGGACCAGAGAAGAGGTAGGCGTGGCCAACTCGGTTTTCTGCCACCGCATGCTGCAGGGCCCGAACGACGTGGGACTGTCCACGAAGGGCAGAGAAGGTTCCTGGGCGAAAGCGTCGATACAGCGAGACAAAGCTGTCGTCGCCGACCAGTCGCTGTGTCGTTGCCTCAGGCTCAGTCATAGTTGCGAGCCTACCGGTGGGCTGTCGCCAAGGGCGGCGAATGGTCGACGTCCGGTGCGGCAGCCAGGTTGGCTGCGGCACACGACAAGACCCGCTGAGAGCTGCTGCCTTCCGACCCTGACCCGGTTCACGAGCAGCCGTTGCGCAGGACCCAGCTACCGCACCTGACGTCGACGAGAAAACTCTACCGCTTGGATTTCAACGCAGCTCGCGGCGCTCAACGTTTCGTGAGTTCCATTCGAATGGTCACGAGATCACCGAGGCCAACCCCTGCACGTTCTCGAACATGCTTTTTGAGCGGCACGAGGTAGGAACCGTCCTTCGGCATGAGGGAGGTGGTGAAGGAAACCGCACCAAGCTGCGCGTTGACCGGGATACATCCCCAGCCGTAGGAGTGGCCAGTAGCCAGTTCGGTGAGATCAGCCGAAACCTCTTCACCTGCAGCGACGAAGAAGAACGGCGCTGGTCCACGCCACTCAAAGATGGGGCCAGTAACCACGAAGTCCACGGCGTGACCCTAGAGCAAGAACGCTTAGGAATTACGTGGGCCCAGTCTCCTGCCAGCACTCCTTGGTTGGCGAACTAGCCTGTGCAGTCGGAGTTCTCCTGCGCAGGTGTGCAGTGGAACGACGTGGAGGCGTGCGAGAGCGGCCGAATCGGCACGATTGGAAATCGTGTGTGGGGAAACTCACCGTGGGTTCAAATCCCACCGCCTCCGCCAGCAGACGAATACTGAAGTACCCGGTTCGAAGATACAGAAGTCCGAAGTTGATCTGCTCGACGAGGTCATTTTGGCGATCACTCGCCGAAAGGTGCTTCGGGAGGTGCGACAACACTTTCGTAGGAGTCACTGCACGAAGAGAACCCCCGCTGGGCCGTGAACGGTCCAGCGGGGGTTCTTCGTTTCCACGTAGCGAGGTGGATCTAGGTCGTCAACGGATGCAAAACGACTTCTTGGCCCTCGTCAATGGACGAGATCCGGGTCAAGCGGTAGTGATGGGGCTTGCGCTTGGGGCGCTTGGCGAATGGACCAGTGAAGGGGTCCCACGCCACTTCGAAGCGTCGATTCGTCGTGGCGACGGCCGCGGCCACCACCAGGCCGGTCTTGACAATGCCATGCATACGACCTTGCCGCGAGACAAGCCGGCTTCCGACTCGCCCTTCAGCGCGCCGAAGTGTGGCTCAACGCTCCTGCCACGACGCCCGTAGCGCTTGCGCCAGGCCGTGGATTCGGAGACGTCACACTGATAAAGAGGCTCACGTTCGCTAGGTCAATGATTTTGAAGCGCGTCGCGCACATCGAATGAAGAGGATTGTCGGGAGGAGAGGTGACCGATCAGGTGCTGACGCGCATGGCTGAACGGCTCACGCCCCGAGCAATCCAAGCGGCACAACGGCGATCCCATCATCGCGGCGGTAAGCCTCTGGTCCTGTGGTCACGATGACGAGGTCGAGAACGCTGTCGCCAAGGATGTCGCGCAGCCAGTTGAGGTGCTTCACGTCATTCGAGCCAATGTTTCCGCCGAGCTTGACCTCTACGCCTAGGACACGGCCTTGATACTCGACGATGAAGTCGACCTCGTGTCTGCCACCATGGTCGCGCAAGTGGAAGGTCTGAGCACCGGACGATTGAGCGCAGGTGCGTACCGTCAGTGCCACCAAGGACTCGAAGAGCGCCCCTAAGAGCGTCCCGTCTTGAACGCCGGGGCCGCTGCCCTCATGGCCGTGCAAGAGATGTTCTCGAGTTCGCCTGAGCAGTCTCACGGCAAGCGCAGGATCGGCGAGATGGTGTTTTGGCGCTGCTCCGAGTTTCTTGAAGTGGTTGCTTCCTGGAAGCCAAGCCTCCAAAGGGTCGAGGATGCGAAGCTGCGTGAGAAGTTCCGTGTAGGAGCTAGACGTACTCTTCGATGGCTTGTTGCTCAGCCCCGCACTGGCAGCATCGCGGATCGTCTCCCAAGATGCAGTTGTCGCAGTCGCTGCTGCGTAAGCCGCCAGCCAGGCTCTTGCCGCTGCGGGCCGGTTCACCCTGTAGCCAGCCTCGGGCATGTCGTGGCTGACGATTCGATCGAGGTATCCATCGAGTTGCTTGGTGAGAGCTCTCCCGGTGAGATGCCGCAGACCTGGAAACCCGCCAGCCATGATCTCGTCGACGTAGTCACTGAGAGCCAGGGGGCTGCGCCCAGACACCTTTGATTTGCCACCTGTTAGGAGTTCTTGGAACGACACGGTCGGCAACCCAACACCTCGCTCATTCAGTGTCAGCGGTCGAACACGGACGTCGGCGATCCTTGCTGCCCCAGAGTGTGTCCCTACCAGAGGAGCGGACCCGGTCAGCAAGAACCTCTCGGGTGTGTGATCTTCGTCGACGATGTTTCTCACTGAGTCCCAGACAGCTGGAACTCGTTGCCACTCGTCAAGGAGAACTGGCGCCTTGTCGAGCGCAATGACATCTGGGTCAGCCTCCAGCACGGTTCTTTCAGCTGGGCGATCGAGACGGCGCACCGTCCGACACCGCTGCAGTGCCGTTGTGGTCTTCCCCACTCCTTTGGGTCCATCCAAATGGATGGCAGAGAGCTGAGCAAACAGCACGTCAAGCTCATCGTCAACGACTCGACGTACGTAGTCACCCATCGGGTTGAATGTCTGGGGCATGCGCCTCCCTACCTCGATCTCAGGTTATCATACTAGTCTATTTGTGCAAGATATACTAGCCTATTTGTGCAGAACATACTCATCCGTTAATGCAGTCAGGAACTTGGGGCTCCTCACATCAACAATCCTGCGCCTCGGCGAGCTCAGTTGAGCAGCCTGGTCCGAGAGAACCAAGGCCTGCTCTCGAACACTGAGGTGGACGGTAGGTCATCTCGAGCCACCACGCCCCGCTTGCACGGTCCCCGTCAACAGCTCGTAGCGAGACCCGATTGTCATTGCAGTAATCCATGACGAGCCGCTTTCGATTCGGGCTCTGTTGCCAATCCTTCAAGGTCTGCAGTGCGTGTCGTTGCATCGCTCAAGCACACTCTGAACACACTTTTCGTCGGTAAAGCGTGTAAATCTGCACAAGTTTTCATTGTAAAGCGTGATCACTCAGAACGCTCTTCTCACAAACCAGGTTGCCTGTTCTCAACTCTGCAGGTTCCTGCTCATGAAAGGGACGAGCAGTGGCAACGAAGCACGAAGGGGATTGAGAGGCAGGACTCGTCAGCGTGCGCCGTCGCAGACGCCGACCGTGGGCCGGACGATCAAGCCGAAGCTGGAGTACACCGTGGAGGACCAACTCTGGGTGCAGAGCCAGTGACACCTCGCCACGGACAAGCCTCTTGGGCAAACCTTCGTAGATCGCTCAAGTGAGCAGGTCAGGCGAGATTCTGCGGAAGAGAGGAACCACTTGCCTCAAAGCGTTTCTCCGAACACTCGTCGAGAGTGTCTCGATCTCAACCTCACCACATCGATGCTTGACCGGGCCTACGCTTGCGCCATGGCCAACCACGTTCGTCCGTGTTGACATCGCTGCTTGCCATGCAGTGGCACGCCCTTCGCCTCTACCGACTCTCGGTTCGCTTGGATAAGGCCAAGATGCCTCAACTGTCGGTGGTGGCGTTGCAGATCGGCAAGTTGCTGTCGGGCATCGAAATTGACCATGGCGCCGTCATTGGTGAGGGAACGGTGTTCATTCACGGCAACGGCATCGTCATCGGCACCGGTGCCAAGGTTGGCCGTGACTGCCGGATCTTCCACCAGGTGACGATTGGCACCCAAGACGGGTTGACCTATCCAGTTCTCGGTGATCGAGTGACCTGTTATCCCGGAGCCAAAATCATTGGCAACATCACGGTCGGCGACGACGCCGTCATTGGGGCGAACGCCGTCGTCCTCTGTGACGTGGCACCTGGTTCTGTCGTAGCGGGCAACCCAGCAGTGGTGCTGCGCACAACCGCTGATGGGCAAAATGCCCAAGACTCGTAGCATGGCGACCGTGGCGAACTCGGCTGATCATGAACTCATGGGGTTAGCCCTCGACGAGGCACGCCTTGCCCTCAACCACGACGATGTGCCAATTGGCGCGGTGTTGGTGCGAGATGGCGTGGTGCTCGCAGGCGCCCACAACCGGCGAGAAGTCGACCACGACCCGACCGCTCACGCCGAGATGCTGGTGCTGCGAGCAGCAGCAGCCAAGACCGGCGACTCTCACTTAGACGGCACGACGTTGTATGTCACCTTGGAGCCGTGTGCCATGTGCGCCGGAGCGTTGTCACTCGCCAGAGTGAGCACCGTTGTGCTCGGGGCCGATAATCCAAAAGCCGGGGCGCTCGGTTCGCTCTACCACTTTGGTGCTGATCCTCGCCTCGCTCATGAGATTTCGGTGCGAAGTGGTGTCCGCGGAGAAGAAGCAGCAGAACTCCTCACCGCATTCTTCGCCACCAAGCGCTAGGGGTACTCAGGCCTCAGGCCTCAGGCCACTGCGACTTCTCTGGGCTTCGAGCGATCCTCCATGTGGCGAAGGCGAAGCCCAGCGAAATGGCCGCCAAGACGAGGTGCACCAGGCGAAAGCTCAGTCCATGGGTGTGATCTGCCACCATGTTGCGGACGAGCACTGCCCAGACCCACAGCGACCAAAGTGCGCTCAACTTCAAAATTCGACGTGCGGTCTTCGACATCAGCTCAACCTCTTCGGCGATCAGAACTCCTCTCGCACGGTAACGGGTTGCCGTTCGTGGAGACACGGCAGCGGGAACTGCTTGATCCTGCTCAAGACACGATGCCCTGCAAGCTTCGACGGGCCAGACCCGGCGTTCTCAAACAGTAAGCGCAACGTCCTCTGTGAACCCCTCACTGCCAAGCGCGCAGCTGGTGCCTCTGCTTAATTTCTCCCAACAGGTGCGCTTCGGAGTAGTCGAAAGTGGACTCCTCCTCTCGAACTCGAGTCCAAAGCTGCGTTCCACTTGCGAACAAGTGAGCAAATGCAGCCATGCACAATGCCATAGAGAGGTGGTATCCTAAGTGAACAAAACGCACAAGCATTCGATTTGAATGTTAGGAGAATCCGTGATGAGTAACGAGGTGATGAGGCAGGAGACCTACTTGCCAGGAGACGATGGTCCACTCATCAAAGACATCGTCAAATTTCTCGATGCAATCCCCAACGACAACAACGGCTCAACACTCGCTCGCCTCGTCATTGACGACAGTTCTGGACATCGAATTGCCGTTCCGCGCGAGATCTTTGATGCGTTGAGGCAAGTTGCCGAGGCGATGGCAAACGGTCTCGCCGTGACGGTCTGCCCCCAAACCCAAATGTTGACGACACAGCAAGCCGCTGAGTTGCTTGGCGTCAGTCGCCCGACCGTGATTCGTCTCCTTGAATCTGGCTCAGTCCCCTTCGAGCGGGTCGGCACCCATCGCAAGTTGCTGCTGCGCGACGTCGTTGCGTTTCGAGAGCAACGCCGTACTCAGCAGTATGAAGCCCTCGCTGCACTCGAGACCCTCGGCGAGGATGAAGACCTTGAGAGCATGCTCACTCGAGTGCGAGATGCCCGCCGCAAGGCTGCCGCAAAGCGACAATCCATCTAGAGGGGCCAAGGCATCGTGTTCTCGGTCATCCTCGATACGAACGTGCTCTGGCCGAGCCGACAGTGAGACTTCTCTCGGCACCTCACCTTGAACAGCATCGACCAAGCAATGAAGGGATAGGTCACGTTCATCGGAGATACTCCACTTCACGCCACTTGGAAGCTCCGGTCGACCGCATTGTTGAGGGGAAGTAAAGTAGAAGACGGAAGAGTGCGAGAGCGGCCGAATCGGACGGTCTCGAAAACCGTTGAACCTACTGGGTTCCGTGGGTTCAAATCCCACCTCTTCCGCCAAGGTTGGACCTCGGTTCAATCGTGATTCGAAGCGCCGCTTCTCGCCGGAGCGGCGCTTCGTCGCGTCACGACCCCGTTCAGCAAACCGCCGACTCCTGGCATGGAGTCAACAGCTGTCGACGTTCTCACCACCGCCAGGGGAAAGCGGGTGGTGTGAGTTACCCACTCGTCTTTGGCTGCGATCTCCACTCCACAAGCGCCGCCACAGCATCGTCATAGGTCATTTCGGCCACAGCATCCAATGACAGGCCCGCCCCAATCGTGAGGTCGCGTACCAACCACTCGGGAACTTCCCTTTCAGGCTCCTCCTCGGTAATTTGAGCGGTGGGCTCGAACCGGGCCGCAATATCCCTAAGTGCAGCAGTACTTGGATTGTCCGGAAGCGTCGAAAGGCGCACGTACATCTCTTCGTACACCTCACCGTCGCTGCGTGCGCCAATCGCCCAGACTTCCGCGACGTCAACGATCGCGGATCCTTCATCGTCAAAGGTGACTCTCCAGACGATTCTCCAGTCGCGGTCGCCCACTGTAAGTTTTCGCCATCCCTGAAGTTCCCTATGCAGAGGTCGGCCGGCTTCGGGATCACGTTCAAGAACAATGAGTTTCTTGAGGGCCCAACGCAATGCGTTGCGGTTGGACTTCTTGAGATTTTCGAGATCTCTGATCGCTGGTTCCGTGAGTCGAACCTCAACTCGGACAGCATCAGGGTGCCTACCGGTTCGCCGCGGCGCACGTCCAGGTGGCTGTTCATTGCCACCCTTTGGTTTCTTGGTGGTCACTCGAGCCCTGCTACGAGATCCTCATCCAACTCGGCCTCCAGCTCTCGCCGGTCGAATCCAAAGCGCTCAAAGACGTCGGGGAGGCTATATCGCAGTCCGTCGTCAGTCACTGCTCGAGTTAGCGCCACACCAATGTCACGGAGGTCACGCTCGGCCTCCTGGAGTCTCTCGAAACGACTCAGTCCGATAACCGCCGCGATGGGCTGGTGTCGACGTTCGAGCACCACGACACCACCGATCTCGGCATCGTGGGCAAGAGCCGCAATGCCCTTTGCTGACGCTTCACTGATTGAGAGGGAATACCTCGAAGATTTCGACATAACAAGAACTGTACAGATTTCTACACAGATTGCCAGTCAACAGCCCTTCTCGTCTTGGACTCTGCTGCATTGCGCTCTTGAGATGTGTCTGGTCACCGAGAGATCTTGACCCGGTGTCGACCAACTTCCATCTGGCGACTGTGACGGCCACTCATCCAATACGTCCTGGAATGGTGCATCTGCTTCGCCGAGGTTTGAGTTCGGTTTCAGGGTGATTCGACGCGCCGCTTCTCGCCCGAGCGGCGCTTCGTCGCGTCACGACACCGTTGAGCCAACGTACGACTCCTAGCATGGTGTCATCAACTGAGGAGGACGACGTGGCTGAGCAACCAACAATGAGGAACGTGGTGACGGATCTTCCCGGACCTCGCTCAGCTGAACTACTCAGTCGGCGGGCGGCTTCGGTGTCCGCCGGTGTGTCGAAAGGCTTCCCGGTCTTCATCGAGCGAGGACACGGCGCGATTCTCGTCGACATCGACGGCAACGCCTTGCTCGACCTCGGCTCAGGAATCGCCGTTACCTCGATTGGCCATGGTGTGCCCGAGGTCAGCGAGGCAATTGCCGCCCAAGCAGCCAACTTGCTGCACACCTGCTTCATGGTGACCCCTTATGAGGGATACGTCGCCGTGGCTGAAGCGCTGAACGAACTTGTCCCCGTTGAAGGTCCAGCCAAGACGGCACTGCTCAACTCAGGAGCCGAGGCAGTCGAGAACGCAGTCAAGATCGCTCGCAGCTACACCGGTCGCCAAGCCATTGCGGTGTTCGACCACGCCTACCACGGCCGCACCAATCTCACGATGGCGCTGACGGCGAAGTCCATGCCCTACAAGCACCGCTTCGGGCCCTTTGCCGCAGAGGTCTACCGAGCACCGATGTCGTATCCCTACCGCGATGAGCTAAGCGGTGAAGAAGCAGCCAAGCGGGCGATCTCGGTGTTGGAATCCCAAATTGGCGCATCGAATCTGGCCGCTGTGCTCATCGAGCCGGTCCAAGGCGAAGGTGGCTTCATCGTGCCCGCCAAGGGGTTCTTGCCTGCACTCGCTGCCTGGTGTGCCGAGAACTCCGTGTTGTTCATTGCTGACGAAATCCAATCGGGATTCTGTCGCACTGGCGACTGGTTCGCGTTGGATGACGAAGGGGTGAAAGCCGATCTTGTGACCACAGCCAAGGGCATTGCTGGCGGCATGCCACTCGCAGCCGTCACTGGTCGAGCAGAGATCATGGATGCCATCCATGAAGGTGGCCTCGGCGGCACCTACGGCGGAAACCCTGTTGCTTGTGCTGCAGCGCTCGCTGCCATCTCGGTCATGCGTCGAGACGACTTGGCTGAACGGGCACGCACGATTGGCAAGGCCATGACGTCCATCCTTCGGACCTTGTCCGAAGACCTGCCCCGCATTGGTGAGGTTCGAGGACGAGGGGCGATGGTCGCCATTGAACTCGTGACCGGAGAGGACAAGTCCCCAGATGCAGCCGCAGCCAAGGCTGTTGCCAACTTGTGCAACCAAGCAGGGGTCATCGTGCTGACGTGCGGGACCTACGGAAACGTCATCAGACTGTTGCCGCCACTCGTCATCACCGATGAGCAGCTCCACGATGGCCTGACCGTCTTGGCTGGGGCACTCCGAGAAGTGTTGGCGTAGCGGAACGAGGATAGGGAATTCGTCCAGAACTTCTCATTCACATCCCAGCTGAGCGAACGGTCTGCACGGTTTCGTGCAACGCAGTTCGGAAGCGTTCTGTCATGGACGAAGAGACTCAACCCCAGCATTCGAACCAACGCCGAGGACCGTCGAAACCAATCGGCTCAACCTCCGACTGACTTCTGAGCAGCACCTGCTCTTGACGAAGGCTTCAGGGATCCGCGGTGAGAGCGTGAGCAACTACGTCCTTCGACATGGCTTGATGGCAGCCGAAACGGACATCATCGATCGCCGGGCGTTCTTTGCGAACGATGAACAATTCGAAGCGATTCAAGCGATCGTGTCGGCACCGTCGCCAGTCCCTGACAGATTGGCAGAACTTCTCAAGAACCCCTCAAGCATGTAGGCGTTGCCAAACAAACCACAGCCAGATTGGATGCCATTTCTGTCGAGAACAGGTTCAAAAACCCCGAGGTTTTTGAAGTTCAGAAATTGACCTTGAACACAAAGACTCAAGCCTCTACCCGTCGACGTTGGGCCGAGCGGATCCGGCTACTACGCAATGCGGTCAACGGCTTGCCAAAGTAGATCCAACGGAAGCACGTGCAGATTCGGCTCCAAAGTGTACGAGCGACTTCCCGTGTAGAGATAGATCCCACCAAGAAAGTTGGTGCCCATCTTCTTCTTCAACATTCGCAAGCCCCGAAAATCGCTGCTCCGAACTTGCTTTGCCGCTGTTACCTCGAAGCCGACGATGCAACCGTCATCATTTTCCAAGACGAGATCAACCTCATCTTCGTCGCTCGTTCGAAAGTGACCCTTGCCTGCGAGATTGTTACACCAAGCAGCCTGTTTGAGAATCTCGCACACGGCGAAAGACTCGAGTAGGTGGCCATACTCGGTAAGTACCGCAGGGTTTTGGATATTGATATTGCTTGGGGTAATCCGGAGAAGTCTCGCCCCAATTCCAGAGTCGAGGACGTGAATCTTTGGGCTCTTCGTTGCCCTCGCATGCAGCGTCGTTCCCCAGGCTTCGAGTCGGTGGATCAAGAAGAGCTTCTCGAGCAAGATGACGTAGTTTTCGGCTGTAACTTCGGTCACTAAACTTTAGATATCGAAACCAAGGAACTTTATATTTCGACCCAACGGTGGTGAGGTAGTTGCTTCGAATGTCACGCACGGAAACGAAGTTCTGAGTGACATCATCCGAAGCGGGCCGACGTTGGCTGGGGTTGCGAAGACTCCCGAGGCATTGTGAACTCGTGTGGTCGGTTCAGCGGACCTCTTGCCAATCTGCATCAGTAAGGAGCAATCAAGTTCGAGCGGTGTTCAACGGAGATGCATCCCTCACCTGGCTGGAAAGGAGTGGTGGCACCGTTTCAAGCGTGAGGATCTTGAGACACCGCGATGAGCGCGCCACGAGTAACGAATTGGAGATCGCCCAGCGACCATCGTGGCCCTCCGACTTCACCTGGAGCGTTTGGACGCCCAAGATGCCTACCGGATCGCCGCACCGAGGACTGCGAGCATGGACTTGAAACTCGGGTTGGCTTGGTAGTTGAGCAACTTCGCCATCACCTTTGAGCTGTTCTTTTGGGTGGCGAACCAGACTGGCTTTGGCTTCTGCATCCATGGCCCCCGAACAACCGACTTCTGAATGCCCTCAAGCATGTAGGCGTTACCAACCACACCACAGCCGGATTGGATGTCGTTTCGAGCGTGGCCTGGGTACGCACCCCACGAGGTGGTCGACAGGGCGAAGACGAGACCGTGGAACAAGTTGAACCCGATGCCGCCGTACTTGAGGTCAGCAATGGCCTTCTCAACAGCTGGTCCAACAAGTGGGTCAGCAAGTTGATCTGGGTGGCAGAGCACCGTGGCCGACAGTGATCCCCACACGACGTCATTGGCGAAGGAGACGGCTTCAGCCACAAAGGCCGCGGTGGAATCTGCGTCGAGTGCGCACTCGGAAGTGAGCGAGCAGAACGCCTCCACATTCAGGCAAATGTCATCAGTGCTCTTCGCGTCAACACCACGCACCACGGTCCAGGGGAGTGCACCGTTGGCGGTTCCGCCAATGAGGTCGGCGTCTGGATGCGCCTCGACGAAGGCTTGGAAGCGGTCTTCGGCACCGGGGTAATAGGCCTTGCGGGTTGGAATCGTCGCCAGCACGGATTCGATTTCAACCATGAACGCTTCACGCTGTGGCCATGACGCGTGGGTGATGATGACTCTCGGCGTCAAGCAGTTAAATCCTGCGTTGTTGGTCAACATCGTGGCGACGTGTTCGGCTTGGTAGCGGAGTTCTTTGTCCGACCACTTTCCCGGCACCACAATGACGGGTGACACACTGCCGAGTTCAGCCGACACCGGCTTCGTGCGAAGCGGGGTGTCAGCAGCTTTGCGAGCCGCACCTTCTGGGCCAACGCCATAGACAATGGCGTCGTAGGTCTTGTCCGATCCAGTCACGTGAATGTCTTCGACCAGTGGGTGATCACACAGGTACGCACCAACTTGGGCACCACCGCGAACAATGGCCAAGAACCCGGCGTCGATGAGGGGGCTCATGGCCCTCGTCCAGTGAGAGACGAGGTAGTCATTGACCGGGTTGGCCTTCAGCACCACGACCTTGCCTTCAACAAACAGCTTTGACAGCACGTCACGTGGTCCAAGTGCCGCAACGTTGCCAGCACCGAGGACAAGCGAGAGTCCTTTGTGTCCTTCTGGGTCTTTGTAGGCAGGGGCTTGGGCGGCTTGGATGGCACGGCGGTCGAGGCCCGGCTCCATCCACACTTCGGCGGTCGTCTTGGCGAACAGGGCTCGCTCCAAGTTGGTGCGTGGAAACACACCAATCTTCGTCCGGCCATCAAGGGCGGTTTCAACTGGTCCAGGGAAGATTGGGCGACCCTTGGTTTCAAGGTCCTTCAAGGCAATAACGAGTGCTCTGGCCATCGTGACGAGGGTGCCAATGCCGGAGAAGAGTTCTTCGCCCGATTCAGTGGTGCCTTCTTCGAGGCCCTTGGCCTTGCAGGCCGAGTGCAGCCAGGCCGGGGCTTCGTTCACCGTTGCCGTGATTGTCGCTTCAAGCAGCGAGCGACGCTTGGCAAGGGGAAGTTGTGCCCACGCGTCTTTGGACGCGGCAACCTTGGCGACGACCTCGGACAGTGCGCGCTCGTCGAAGTCTTCTGCGCTCAGTTGTTGTGGTGCAGCGGCACCGCGTTGAACAGTGGTCATGGTTCCCCCTTAGAAACCTCAACGTTACCGGGGTGGCGGGACATTGGCTCGAGTGGGAGACTGACTACATGCAGATCGGTGTGGTGTTCCCCCAACATGAAATCGGTGCCGATGTGGGTGCCATTCGGGCCTATGCGGAAGCGGCCGAGGATCTTGGGTACAAACACGTCATTGCCTATGACCACATCCTTGGCGCCAACAAGCAGGTTCACACTGCGCTCGATGGCCCCTATGACATCTCCCACACCTTCCACGAGCCGTTCGTGTTATTCGGTTTCCTCGCTGGATTCACGTCACTCGAGTTCGCCACTGGCATCTTGATTGCTCCACAGCGTCAAACCGCCCTCATTGCCAAACAAGCAGCAGAAGTCGATCTCTTAAGTGGCGGCAACCGCCTGCGTCTTGGAGTTGGCATTGGCTGGAACACGGTGGAATACGAAGCCTTAGGCCAAGACTTCGCCAGCCGTGGCAAGCGACTTGAGTACCAAGTGGCACTGCTTCGTCGCTTGTGGACAGAAAAAGAAGTCACGAGCCACGACCCCTTTGACACGGTGACTGCCGCCGGGCTTGCCCCGCTTCCCGCAACTCAGCCCATTCCTATTTGGATGGGTGGCAATGCCCCCGCAGCGCTCGATCGCATTGGCCGCATTGCCGATGGCTGGTTTCCAATGGCGTGGCCCGGACACGGTCTGGAAGCAAGCCTGGAGAAGATCATGGCGTCTCGGAACATCGCTGGCCGCAGTCACCTGCCCTTTGGCATTGAAGGCCAACTCGCCTACTCCGCCGACTTCGACAAGACCATGGACTTTGCCGACAAGTGGCGAGCAGCTGGGACCACTCACTTGTCGGTGAACACCATGTATGCCGGATTCGAGTCCATTGATGGCCACATCGACGCCCTCGCAACGGTTGCGGCTGGATTTGGGCTTAAGTGAGCGCCGAGACGCCGCAGAACACACCCCCTGGTTGGTATGTCGACCCAGCAGGGTCTTCTGGCTGGCGATTCTTTGATGGAGAGACTTGGACCGATCAGGTCCAACCTGAGGTGAAGAACCTCGCTGCTGCACAACTTCGAAACAATGTGGCGCCACTTGCCATCAGGCTGCACAAGTATTTCCTTCCGGGAACCGCAGTCTTGGTTGGGCTGAGTTTCATTCTCAAATATCTCTCACAAGATCTCCTGCATTCCGGCCACGCAATTGTTGAGTGGATTCGGGCCGGAGATACCAATGCCCCGCTTCCTTCCCTCACCACCTCGGGTTCAGGCGCAGAAGGCGCAATCGTCAACCTTGCCAGCTTGGCCTCACTTTCGACCTTGGTGATGTTGCTCATTTGGCAATATCGCAGTGCAACCGAAGCCGAAGCACTTGGCTACCCCATGAAGATCTCACGGCGCCTTGGCATCTGGTCATGGTTCATTCCCGTTGCCAACTACTACTTGCCCTTCAAAGCCCTTTCCGATCTTCTCCCACCTGATGATGAACACCGCAAAATCGCGTGGGTGTTGTGCGGGGTCTCGGGGGTGCGGCTCGTTGGAACGGTCTCGCTTTTTGCGGCCATTGTGAGCGGATCAACCTCGTGGTGGACCGTTTGGTTCATCGTGGGTTTTTCGACCAGTGTGGCCGTGCAGTTGCTTCGTCGACAGCTCCTGATGGCCATTGAAGCCAACCACGAAGCCTTTGGAAAGACGCTCCGCTAGTCGAACGTCACATCCGCAGTAGTTTCCGCATAATCTCAACCGAGATAACGACCACTTCTGGTCAAAGACTGAAGGAGCACAGCAATGGCAAAGGACGCTTGGGGACCACTGGCCGGACTCATTGGTCAATGGGAAGGCGACAAGGGTGTCGACATCTCGTATCACAATGAAAAGGGCGCAATCGGTGAGACGCCGTACCGTGAAGTGATCACCTTCAAGCCATTCGGCCCAGTCGAAAACGGCCTGCAGACCCTCATGGGCCTCGACTACCGCATGGCTGCCTACAAAGACGGCGAAGAGAACCCTTTCCACACCGAAATCGGCTACTGGCTCTGGGACGCCGCCAATGAGCAAGTCATGCGCTGCTTCATGGTGCCTCGTGGATCCGTCGTGATCGCCGGTGGACACGT
>CANFJV010000016.1 GCA_947447225.1 Acidimicrobiaceae bacterium | reverse complement strand
GTCTGTGATTGAGCCCCATCCACTTCCAGTAGCAATGGCACCGCCCAGACCGCTGTACTCCGCGCTGTTGCCAGTAAAGGTCGAGTTGGCAACCGAAAGAAT
Organism: Acidimicrobiaceae bacterium; assembly: GCA_947447225.1. Taxonomy (GTDB): domain Bacteria; phylum Actinomycetota; class Acidimicrobiia; order Acidimicrobiales; family RAAP-2; genus CAIQEU01. The sequence goes on along the minus strand of CANFJV010000016.1, from coordinate 23,948 downwards.
GGCGCCGCCGGCTCCTTGGAAGCCGCTAGCAATTGCCCCTCCGAAACCCTGACTCGAAAGGTTGTTGGTGAAGGTCGAGGAGCTGACAGCAAGGGTGCCTGCGGTAGAAAACGCACTGCTGACGGCGCCGCCATAGGCCGCAGTGTTGTTAGCAAACGTCGATCCGACAATATTGAAGTTATTTGACGTTTGATCCCCACCCCCGGCGATCGCACCTCCAAACCTGTAGGCAGTATTGCCGGTGAACTGTGAATTGGTAATGGTGACGGGGAAACTTGACCGAACGTTGATGGCTCCGCCATCCCACAGTCCAAAAACCTTAGAGGCGCCGTTTTGAAACGCCACATTGTTGATCGCAACGCTCCCAGTTCCACTCAAGAGGAGAATGGAAGTACCGATTCCACTTGAGCCACCACCATCGAGGGTCGCTTGTCCGGTGAGGGTTGGGTCTGTTGCAATCGTGAGCGCTGCACCCCAGCCCTCGTAGGAGTAAAGAGCATCGTTCTGCCCGGCATAGAAGGTTGAGGTGTCTTCGAGGTAGATGGCAACATTGCCCGAGGTGGAGCCTGCTGCGACATTCAGTGCGTCTTGCAGTCCACATTCGGTTTCCGGATCAGGTGCCGCTGCGGTGTCGACTGGACAGGTTGGATCCGTTGAATTCGTGCCGGAGGCGTAGGCATACAGCACAAGGTCGCTGGCTTCAGCGGGGTCGGCCCCAGCAACCGTGACACCAACGATGCTCGGCAGTCCTGCGACGCACAACAGCGCTGCAACCCCTGAAAGAAGTAGGCGACGAGTACTCTTCGACCGCATCGTCAACGATCCGTCGATCTCGGTTCGATTTTGATTGCGAGACATTGCCACTCCCCTTTGACGAGTGCAGTGAGCTCTGCAGAACGTTGATACAAACGATAGCAGTCGAAATCCTTCGTTACAGCGTTGGCACTGACATGAAAGAACGGTAATGATTGGCCTTGCGACGATTCGGCACATCGGCGCAAGTAGATGGAAGGACTTAAAGTGACAGAGGAATCAAAACCAAGGAATGAATCAATCCCGAGGGTTCGTCGACCGATGGTGATTGCCGCTCAGGCCCAGCCAATGATTGTTGCCGCAACCATTGAACTGCTCAGAGAGCGTCCGTTTGACCAGGTCACCGCCAAGGCAATCTCGGAGAAGGTGCAACTCACCATGCCAACTATTTGGCGGAACTTCGGTTCAATGGAGGGGCTCTTTACCCATGTCTGTAGCGTGCTCATCAATAACGCGGTTGAACGCTGGAGAACTCAAGGTTCGCTTCCGACCATCTCAATCTTTTTCGACCCAGACGTCATTCTTCGGACCAAACTGATTGCTTGGCTTGTGGGTGAAGGCGTCCGCCCAGAACTCTTTAGTAGCACGCTCTTGTCGGAGCTGATTGAAGAGTTCCGTCAGGTAATGCCAGAGGCAAACCTGCGGACCGCAACGTCGTGGCTCTATCTCACCACGACGCTCCTTCAGGGAAACGCGATTCTTGGAGAGGTAAACGGTATCACTGACGACATTGTTGCGGACAATTATGCCCTCATGACCTACTTTCGAGACCTCCTTCCCCAAGCAGCAGAGGCGTTAGGTTGGAACGAGTGAGCCTGTGCCAATGATGAAGGCAAAGGGTGCTCATTTTCGAAACCTTGCTGAAGTCGCCCTTAACGCTTAAGCAAGCAACGGCAAAATGTTCACTACTCGAACCAATATTGAAGTTGAGCCAACCGACAAACTCTGATTGCAATTCTCACGTGGCAAAGGGAGTTGCCGTAGGCTATAGAGGTCAAGGAGACCACCAATGGCAGAACTACTAAATCGCACGTTTGGCGCAGCATTTGAGAACGTGGAAGACGAGCGGCTCTACCGCAAGCAACGTTTGGCTGCTGGTTTTCGTCTCTTTGGACGATTTGGCTTTGATGAGGGCGTCGCTGGCCACATCACCGTTCGCGACCCAGGCGACCCACATCGCTTTTGGGTGAACCCGTTTGGCATGTCGTTCTCGCACGTCCGGGTCTCTGATCTCATCTGCGTTGACCACGAGGGCAATGTTGTCGAAGGTAACGCGTTTGTCAACGGCGCAGCCTTTGCCATTCACTCACAAGTGCATGCCGCACGACCCGACGTGATTGCCGCAGCGCACAGTCACTCTGTGCATGGCAAGGCATTCTCCTCACTTGGCAAGAAACTGGACCCCATTACGCAAGATGTTTGCGCCTTCTACCAAGACCACGAAGTCTTCGATGACTTCACTGGAGTCGTCTTGGATCTTGAAGAGGGCAAGCGCATCGCCCATGCACTCGGTGGAGCCAAAGCTGCCATTCTTCGCAACCATGGTCTGTTGACCGTTGGGCAAAGTGTCGAGTCAGCGGTCTGGTGGTTCATCACCATGGAGCGCTCCTGTCAGGCACAACTTATGGCGAGCGCTGCGGGTACGCCGATTCACATCAACCATGAAGCAGCAGTGGCGACCCACGATGTCGTTGGCACTGAAACCGCTGGTCAATTCAGTTTCCAACCGCTGTTTGATCAGATCATTCGACAGCAGCCAGATCTTCTCGACTGAGGAGAGAGGTTGTTTATGTCATGTCGCTAAGGGCGACATGCTCTGAGTAATGAGGCCATGTCACACCGACGCTGTTTTCGAGTAGTTGTGCTCGCTGTTCGCAGAGCTCTCGTAGTTTCGGCGTCTTGGCCAAACGAGCCTCGACGCGATGGACGAGTGCCATGCGCATTGCCTTGGTGGCATCCACAATTTCAGCGCCAATTGCTTCAAACGCCGTTGGAGTTGAGGCGAGCGAAAATGAGTAGGTCGCGAATGCCTGCAGATCTGCTTGATCGGGCTGAAACCAGCCTTCAGAAGTGCTTGCTCTGAGATTTGCAGCTTCGCGCCACTGCTCTGGCAACTTGTCGGTTGTTGGCGCAAGTCCCCGGTCTCGCTCGTAGGCGGAAAGCTCCCAAGCAGCAAGCATCCGAAAAAATGATGGACGACTGAATTGACCAGCAAGTTGTGCCTGGGTCGCCAACATCTCGGTGAGTCCAAGTTGACGGCGATGAACAAAGTCAGGTGCGAGTTCGTAGATCCCAGCATCAAGCAGGCGCTCCACCATGAGCCAGAGGTGGAGATTTTGAAACCCTTCGACAGTGGTGGTCACATAGATCGCTCTTCGCATGGCTCGACCGGACGTGTCGCCACTTTGTACCGCCTCAATCCATCCATCGAGCGTGCGATTGAAAAGTTCAATTCCAAGCAACCCAATTCGAGTGGTCTCTTTGGAAAGTGCGCTCAACTCCATCACTCGGCTGAGAAAGGGAACAAGCGCGCTCAGTGCGAGAACCTTGAAGTGCTCGTCGTCGGCCGCCGAAGCAATTGCATGTTCTTGGGACGCGAGTTCCCTGGCGCGTTCACCGTCACCGTTCTCCTCCGCAAATCTACGCAGTCGTGCTCGTACCAGCACGGCCAAGATTGGCGGAAGCGGCTCATCAAGCAACGGATCCAAAATCTCTGCTACTTGGTCGGGACGCGCAATCATCATGGCGTAGATGCGTATCCAAAATCCCTCATGTTTGAGTGATTTCGGCATTCTCCGGTCCTGGTCGAGCCACTCGCGCACGAGCGCTCGAAGCAGCTCAACGTCACCCACAGGATCTGACGACGATCTCCGATCCTCGAGGTCTTGACGTGGGCCCATTGGAGAAGGGTTGTTCGCAAAGTTATCCATGGCCGTACTCAACCATGCGGCTGTGCTGCATCGCTCCCCTAGCGAGCAAGACGAAGAATCGATGACGTAGCGATGCAGTCGTTGGGTTAACCCCGAGCGTCGAAGGTTTGCACCAAGGACCGGGCTGCTCGAGCCTCATCAACCCGTCCAACAGGAGTCGTTCGAGGGGCTGCAAAAACGGCTGCTTCATTGTTGAGCGCATCATCAAGTGCAACTTCGAACGCCTTAGCCAAGGCCTCAAGCGTTTGCAGGCTCTCGGTTTCAGTTGGTTCGATCATGAGCGCTTCATCAACAATAAGTGGGAAGTAGACCGTTGGAGCGTGGAAGCCCTCTTCCATGATCCGCTTCGCAATATCAAGCGCTTTCACGCCGTGGTCTTTGCGAAGCTTGGCCAGCGACAACACCACTTCGTGCATGCAAGGCCGATCAAAGGCCACGTCGAACTTTGCAGACAATCGTTGACGAATCCAGTTCGCATTCAGCACGGCGCGCTCTGACACTCGTCGAAGTCCGTCGCCACCATGCACTTCGATATAGGCAAGTGCGCGAGCGAGCACCAGTGCGTTTCCGTGCCACCCGTGGACTCGACCAATGGACTTCGATGGTTTCACCCAGTCGTACACTCCGGGCGCCACTTCGGTCGCACGCGGACCTGGCAGAAAGTCAACCAACCGAGGCGATACTGCGACCGGTCCAGCCCCTGGTCCCCCGCCACCATGTGGCGTGGCGAAGGTCTTGTGCAGATTCATGTGCACAATGTCAAAGCCCATGTCTCCAGGGCGAACAACACCCATAATGGCGTTCAGGTTTGCCCCGTCGTAATACAGAAGTCCACCAACGTTGTGCAGTGCTGCCGCAATCTCCGCGATGTCTTCCTCAAAGAGGCCAAGCGTGTTGGGATTGGTCAACATAATGCCGGCAACGTCAGTGTCAAGTGCTGCCTTGAGGGCTTCTAAGTCAACACATCCACGAGCATCTGAAGCAATAGTGGTCACTTCATAACCGCCAAGGGTGACCGAGGCAGGATTGGTTCCGTGCGCGGAGTCAGGGATAATGATTCGACGACGGACGTCGCCATTGGCCTCGTGATAAGCCCGCATCAACAACAGACCGGTGAGTTCGCCTGCGGCTCCAGCTGCAGGTTGCAGGGTTGCCGCCGCCATGCCGGTCACTTCGCACAACGCTCGCTCCAAGGTGACAAACGTTTCAAGCCAACCTTGGGTCATTGAGGCCGGTGCCCCAGGGTGCACGCCAGCAAAACCCGGCATGGTCGCCACTGCGTCACAGATCTTTGGGTTGTACTTCATGGTGCACGACCCAAGTGGGTAGGCACCAAGGTCGACCGAGAACTGCCGGTGACTCAGTCGGGTCACGTGTGCAACGAGATCTCGCTCGGAGACCTCGGCCAATGGCACCGGGTGATCGGCCAGCATGGCCGAGTCGAAGAGCTCCTCCGCCGTCCACGACGGAACACCCGTCGTGCGGAGTTGATAGGCACTTCGACCAGGTTGGCTAAGTTCAAAAATAGTGGGCTCTGCATCACGGCCCATGAGTGGAGCCGATGAGGCCTTTCCACCTGCGGCGGGGCTCAACGTGGTCACTGCGCCACCTCCTCAAGTGCGATCGCAAACGCATCAATCTCTTCAGCGGTTCTACGTTCCGTAACCGACACCAACAAAACATGACCGAGCACCTCGTCGGCAAGCGAGGGATCAGAGGCACCGTTGAGCGCACTTGCGGCAATGCCTGCGAGATACCCTCGAGCGGCCATCTCTTCAACAACTTGACTGGCCGGCTTCACCGTGCGAACCGCAAGCTCGCGGAAAACGTTGAGTTCTGGGTGGAGCAGGGTGGCGCCAGTGCCGGTGCGCAACTTGTCCGACAGATACCGAGTGCCGCGAGCACAAGCAAGCGCCATCTCGGCAAAGCCTTCCGTGCCAAGCCATCCAAGTTGGATGGAAGCTGCAACGGCCATCAAGGTTTGGTTCGAACAAATATTCGATGATGCCTTTTCACGCCGAATATCTTGCTCACGTGTACGCAACGTCGTCACGTAGGCACGGCGGCCTTCAACGTCAACCGTCTCGCCAACAATACGACCAGGAAGGCGACGAATCTCCTTCATCGTGCAGGCAAACAGTCCAAGGTACGGACCACCAAAACTCAGTGCTGTGCCAAACCCTTGACCCTCACCGACGACAACGTCCGCGCCAAAAGAGCCAGGAGTTTTGAGCACACCGCTCGCCACTGGATCAGCAGCAACGACCATGATGGCGCCCGTTGCATCACAAAGGGCTCGAACCGACGCAAGGTCTTCCAGTCCACCGAGGTAGTTCGGTTGTGCAACCACAATGACACCGCAGGTGCCTTGAATTGCAGAGAAGTCGGTGAGGCCATCTTTTAAGGGGACAATCTCTAACTCGTGACCAGTTCCGGCGGCAAAGGTCGTGACGACCTGGCGCCAATGCGGGTGAACACCCGCAGACAGCACCACTCGCTGAGAGCCACTCGAGGCGACACCTAAGTTCACGGCTTCAACCAATGCAGTCGCTCCGTCATACAGCGAGGCATTCGACACCGGTAGGCCATAAATGCGAGCGATCATCGTCTGGAATTCGAAGATTGCTTGCAGCACGCCTTGTGCCACTTCTGGCTGATACGGCGTATACGCGGTCACAAATTCAGAACGGCTCGCGAGCGCCTTGACGACGGGTGGCAACTCGTGGTCATAGGCGCCTCCGCCAGCGAAGCAGACCATTTGGTCACTTCGTGCCGTATTGCGCTTTGCCCGTTGTTCAAATCGATGAAGGATGTCGGGCTCACTGAGACCATTTGGTAGATCAAGACCGCGCGCAAGGCGAATCGCACTCGGCACGGCGTTGAACAGTTCTTCTGTTGACGCGAGCCCGAGAAAATCGAGCATGCTTCGCAACTCATCATCAGTATGGGGCAGGTAATCGGCCATTATCGCTCCTTGATTGGCCAGAAGGGTAATTGCACAACTCGACCGGCAAGCGCACGACCTCGAACGACGACGTTGACCTCGTCGCCATGCGTCACGCCAGCAGACGTGTCGATAAAACCCATGGCAATACCTGAGCCGAGCATTGGAGAAAAGTTCCCACTTGTGACTTCTCCAATGGCGGCTCCTCCCCGCTCAATTGCGGCACCTTCTCGCGGAGGTTGACGCCCTTCGGTCACAATGCCGACAAGGCGGCGGACGCTTCCATCTCGACGCTCGGCTTCAAGTGCACTTCTGCCAATGAATGATGCTTTGTTCCAACCAATCACCCAATTCAGACCTGCTTGCAGAGGGGTGATGGTGGGACTGAGTTCATGGCCATGCAGCGGAAGGCCAGCTTCAAGACGCAACGTATCTCGCGCACCGAGACCAGCAGGCGTCACGCCCGCCTCCAAGATCTTCTCGAAAAAGCGTTCAGCTGCGGCAACAGGAACCGCAATCTCAAGTCCATCTTCACCGGTGTACCCCGTGCCAGCCACGACCACGTCGGTGCCATCAACCACCAGTTCGGCGACAGCAAAACGACCAATTGCTGCAATTTCCGGAGAGAACGATGCCACGAGGTTTCGCGCTATTGGTCCCTGAACTGCAAGCACTGCACGTTCCGAGGTGACGTCGATACCTCCGAGTGCAGCGCGAGCACTCGTGGTGTTTGAGGCATTCGGCATCACGTCGAATCGGGTTTCACTCACCCACCAGACAATGATGTCGTCGACGACGCCACCTTGCTCGTTTAACAGGTGGGTATATTGCGCCCGACCAGGTTGAATGCGGGCGAGGTCATTGGTCAACGTTTGTTGGAGCGAAGAAAATGCCGACGCCCCACTCAGTCGCACCGTGCCGAGGTGACTGACATCGAAGACCACTGCGGAAGTTCGACAGGCCTTATGTTCCGCCAAGGTGCCGTCGCCATAGGAAATTGGCATGTCCCATCCCCCAAAGGGCACCAGCTTCGCTCCAAGTTGAACATGTGCTTGTTCAAGTGGGCTGTGGCGAGTCTCGTCCATGGTTCTCCTCAGGCTGCGCGTTCAAGGGGTAGTTCAATACGGTGGCTTCGACAGAGCGCTTCGAGTTCTCGAAGTCCAACCAGGACAATCTCAAGTTCAGGATAAAGACGTCTCGCCAACTTGATCTTCGCCATCTTTCGAGCGAAACGTCGAGGCTCACCGACGGTGAGCTCAACAAAAACGTCACGGTCAGGCAAAAAGAAATCCGGACAGAACGCCTTCGTTACTGATCCATCGCTCCCCCAGCCCAACGGCAAGGTGATTGGCTCATAGATCCACGCAATCCCATAAAGGGCCAACAACTTGGCAAAAGCACGCTCCGAGGGATGAGCAAAGGCCGTCCGCGGCGCTACGAGGAGTGACGGGTGCTTTCGGCCGAGACTCCTCACGTCGGTCACGCGGTGCGCTTCACCTTCCCGGCCCGACTGAGGTCGCGGTGCATTTGGACAATCTCGGCCTCAAGCGAGGCGACGACTCCAGCCATAGGAATAATGTTGAACACTCCTTGGCCACCGGCCAACAGATCAACAACTTCACCATTTGAGTGGGCCAAAACCGAGGTGGTTGAGGTCAGCACCAACTGGGTCCCGGCAAGATCAACCTGCAGGTCTGAGCGAAGACAGTCAACCGCACGCCGAGCAGCTTGCAGCGAAAGGCCAGCATCAAGCAGCTGCTTGATGACCTTTAATTCCACGACGTCGCGGTAGCTGTACTTGCGCTTGGATCCGCTTCCGCTGGCCTTGGTGACCGAAGGGGTCAACAGCCCCGTCCTCGCCCAATAGTCAAGTTGGCGATAGGTCAATCCCACAAGCGAACACACTTGCGGGCCACTGAACTCATCGACTGCATCAATTTGCATCACCATGGTGATTCTCCTCAGTTCCGACACTGGAATGCCAATGTTAGACCGAAGAACCACAAGGTGGTAATTCCACCCGTGTGATCAGTTCTTGGCAAGAAGATCTGGTCGGCCGAGGTTGCTCGACGAAGCTTCAGCATGTCGCCGAGCAGGAATTCGACCGGCCAAATAGGCGCTTCGTCCTGCGTCAACGCCAGCCGAGATGGCATGGGCCATTTTGACTGGGTCAATTGCTCGATTAATGGCGGTTGCTGCAAGCACGCCATCGCAGCCAAGTTCCATCGCGAGTGCGGCATCGGACGCGGTTCCAATGCCAGCGTCGAGGATGACTGGGCATTCGAGCCGCTCGGCAATGAGCGAAATCGCGTGGGGGTTCAAGATTCCAAGACCGCTGCCAATTGGAGACCCAAGCGGCATCACCGCTGCGCAACCTAGGTCACCAAGTCGAAGCGCGGTAATGAAATCATCGCTGGTGTACGCAAACACCTGAAAACCGTCGTTAACCAAGATTTCCGCTGCTCGGACTAACTCGACTACATCGGGAAGCAAGGTGTCGTCATCCCCAATAACTTCTAATTTGATCCACGAGGTCTCAAACGCTTCCCGAGCGAGTTGTGCGCACAACACTGCTTCGGCTGAGGTCTGACACCCGGCAGTATTTGGCAGTAATGCCACTCCTAGTTCGGTCAGCATGGACAGCAATTCGCTTTGTCCTCCAAGGTCAACCCGACGAACGGCAACCGTGGCTACTTGAGACCCAGACGCTTCGATACTTGACCGCAAAATCTCAAGATTGGCCATTCCGCCCGTGCCGACCAGCAGTCGTGACGTAAGGCTCGAACCGGCAATGGACAACGCATCGTGCACGATCCCACCCTACAAGCGCTCTGGCATCTGATTGTTGTGGCCCTCCTTTAGGATGGGCGCATGCAACCGGTTGTCGTTCTCTCGATCGCAGGTTCAGACTCTGGTGGCGGGGCCGGTATTCAAGCCGATCTTCATAGTTTCGCCGCAGCTGGCACCTTTGGCACGACCGCCATCACCGCCATCACCGCGCAAAACACGATTGGCGTTACGGCGGTTCACGTGCTCGACCCTCAACTCGTGCTGGCGCAGATCGATGCCGTGTTGGATGATTTTCACGTTGCCGCCATCAAGACCGGCATGCTTGGCAATGCCGCGGTGGTGAATGCTGTCGCAGAGCGCCTCTCGCTCGTTGAGGTTCCGCTCGTGGTGGATCCGGTACTCATTTCCACCACTGGTTCGCTGTTGCTCGATGAAGGAGGACTTGAGGCGTACCGAGAGCATCTTCTCGGTCGAGCACAAGTCGTAACGCCGAATCGAGATGAGCTCGCTGCACTTCTCGGAAGATCTGCGTCTTCCATCTCGACTACCGAAGAACTTCGTGTTGGTGCAATTGCCCTGTCAATGATGACGAACACGGTGGTGGTGGCCAAAGGTGGCCATGTGCGCCCGGTTGATGGCCGAGTGGTTGACCTTGTCGTACGCGGCGATCACGTCCGAGCCCTCCCCCAACCCTATCTTTCGACGAACAATGATCATGGAACTGGTTGTTCATTTGCCGCATCGCTTGCAGCGCATCTTGGACGGGGTCTTCGTATGGACAGCGCTATCAACGAGGCCCAAGCATTTGTTCACCGTGCGCTCAGTAGCGCGAGCACTTGGAAACTTGGCCATGGCCACGGACCAATTGACCACCATGACCTCGACACACGTTCCGAGCAGAGTCGAGTGAGTTGATGGTTGGCGTCCCTCGTCGCCGCACTCCTTGGCTGGCGCAAACAGGCCCGGCAGCTCCACCGAAGATGGGGCGAGTCGCACGGATGCGTCGTGCCATTCGAACAACAGCGTTATTCACCTCTGGTGAGACGTCACTTTCGGTCATCTTGGCGCTTGCCACCATTGTTGAAGGTGCCGTCGCCTGCTCAGTGTTACTCCTCGTGTTGCAACACCGAAGCTCGAGTGCCATTGCTGCCCGCCTCGGCGTCACGACAACTGAGTGGGTAGCACTTGGTGGAGTTGCCGTTGCAATTTTGGGCTGCACCGTGGTGCTGAGCGGTGCATTGTCATTTCGCCTCATCACGTTTTTACGAGGTGAACCAATCGGGGCACTTCGGTGTTGGGGTCAAGCACTCCAGGCCAGCTTTCAGTTGCTGTGGATCGCAGCTGGTCGATGGACAACTGCACTGCTGACGCGCCCACTTCGTCGTGACCGAAGTGCAGGGGGTCTGTCTGTGCTTGTTCGGAGAGGGTTTGGAGAGCGGCGTCGGATCCGAACGGCGTTCTCCTTGCCGTTGTTCATTGCCGAAGGGGTGAAGGGGTCTCAGCGACGGCATCGGTCAGTTGCCCTCTTGAGCGTGGTTGACCAACGCGGGCCAATCATTGACTGCCCATCGTCACTGGCAACGGCCCTTGCCACCATGGTGTTGATTGGCGGAACGGTGGTCGCTTGGCAGGTCTCGATGTTTCTCGGGCTCGTGGTTGGGCTGTTGGGACTGATGCTCGTGTGCAACGCGCTCGCGCTGCTCAGTGCGGTGTGCTCCATTGCGCTCTACATCTACTTGACCAATGACGCGCCGACCCTTGGATTCCAAGCAGATGACCTGAAAGCAATGGTGGTTGCTCCCCGAGGTCTCACTCGCAAGCGACGCCGTTAGGGTTTGAAGGCAATGGAGAATAAGCCGACGGTTCGAGGATTTCAACCAACGTCAATCAAACTTGCAGCGCTTGTTCCGGTGATTGCACTTGGATCGCTTGGTTTTTTCCTGGGCCTCGAACTGCTCTTCGGTGGCAATCCACCAAAGCAACCAAGACCGGCGCTTGAGCGTTTCGGTGCGACAAGAAACCTGGTGTCGACCTATGGCGCAGTCGACCCCATCTTGGCTCCACCAGTCGATGTGCAGCGATCGGTCTTTGTGCCAGCGAGTTGTGTGGTGACCCAAAGCCTCCCAACTGGTGCTGATGCCACTCGGCCTTCAGTTGCAACGCAGTTCACGTGTGGCAAGACCAGTGGGTTTCTCGTTAGTTTCTATCGGGCGCAACTTCCACACAACAATTGGAAGGTCTTTTCAGATGCGAAGACCACCCATGACGGAGGGGGCATTGCCTTGCTTAGCCAAAAGGCAGGCTCTGACGGCTTCTACTGGCAACTCGGCGTCGTCATTGGCAACACCACGTATTCCTCAAGTGGCGGTGGCGTGCCTGAACAGTCGACCAAAGTTACGATTCGACTGTTTCAAAACGCATCGAGCTAATCGACGCATTCTTGCTCGCACCAAGACAAGCTCCCCAAAGGAAGAAGTTCAAGGGGTAAATGAGATAGCCAACCCGAGTTGACGGTGCAACCACCACCGCAAACATGGCGCACCAACCCGCAAGTGTTGCCACGTCAGCACCAATGCTTGGCGTATGGCGAATGAGCCTGCGAGCAAACATGGCCACGCCAACAACGGCAATGAGCACGACATAGGCCTGATGAAATCCTGGAAGCAGGGTCACAATGAAGTGGCCGACCAGCGGACTTGCCGCCGGGGACTCAACGCCGGAGAGTCCGAGTGGAAACAAGATGACGTTTTGGACAAATGCAGCTGGATTCATGATCGAATACGGCAGCACGATGGGAATCAACACCCCCATGAACCCTGCCCCCATGAGCAGCCGGGTCTTTTTCGGCCTCGTTGCCGCGACGAAGATGACCGACAGCACCGCAATCGGCCAGGCCGTGAATTTGAGTGCCGCTGCGAGGCCAAACATGACACCAGCGGGAAGATCTCGCTCGCGTTCCATGAGCACGAGGCCGAGGAGTAACAGTGCAAGCACCGGCAAGTCATCGCCACCAGTAACGAGCGGCAGCGAACCCATGGGTAGGACCACAAGAAACTGTGCCAGTGAAAGCCGACGACGTCTCGACAACTGTGCGAGCGCAATTGCGGCGCCACCAATAACCAAGGTAACGAGGGTAAAGGTCACCCGTGCGTCGGTGACCTCGACCGGTGCCGTGGTTGATGATGCATAGCCAAACACGGCCATGAGCGGCAAGTAGGGGAAGAATTTCTCAAAGGTGGTGTCATTGGCTGGATTCGTCGCCTCGGGGAACTTCTCCACCAAGTGATACGGGTCTTTTGCGAGTGCCATGTCCTTTCCGGCTCGCTCAATCCCGGTCACCTCAGGCTGCACGTGGAGATACGGGTTCGGCGTAGAGGTTCTCCAAGAAACCTCCATCGCAAGGGGAACCACTAAGGCGCCAGTAACCACAATTGCGGCGATCACGAGACGAAAACGAAAACACGGTGCTTCGTCTGCCGAACGGTACCTGCGGTACGCGACCAGCAAGGAAAGCATGGCAAGAAAATACGTCGGAGCAGCCATTGCTCCCCACTCTCGATACAGCGCCAGATTCGAGGTAAACGCCACCACCACGCCGAACAGTCCAGATAATCCATACAAGACGGCATCTCGGAGAAAATCGTGCAAGGCAAAATACGGAGAGGACAAACGAACAAGCGCGCTTTCTATGCGACGATGAACGAGCGGCCTTGACTCCACCCGACAAGCCTAGCGAGCAGCCTTTGGCAACGCGAGGAGTCGCTCGTAGTGATTGAGTTCTGCCCGGTACGCCGCCACCAAGGTGGAAGCCTTTCGAAATCCGTGTCCTTCTCCTGGAAAGAGATGGACCTCCACGTCGAGGCCAAGCTCTTGACACCTTGTAACGAAGTCTTCAGTTTGCGAAGCGGGAACCACCACATCATCTGTTCCTTGGAGCAGCAATACCGACGCCTTTAAGTCTTGTGGCCGATGAATCGGTGACCGATCTCGGTACAGCGCCTCACTCGCTGGCAGCGGTCCAAGTAAACGGTCCAAGTAGTGGAGTTCAAAGTCATGGGTCACCTTGGCAAGCTGGACAAGGTCGGTGCAGGCGTAGCTTCCTGTCGCACCGAGAAATAGTTCGCTCTTTAACGCCAACAACGCGGTCAAACCACCGGCGCTTCCCCCTCGGATGAACATTGACGTGGGGTCGACCACACCAAGGTCAATAAGCCCTCTTGCGTAGTCAACAACGTCGGCAACGTCAGCGACCCCCCAATTGCCGTCAAGGGCTTGGCGATAACTTCGACCATACCCAGTCGAGCCTCGATAGTTCGGGGCAGCTACGGCAAACCCTCGTGAACAAAAGAGTTGCACCGTGGGGTCAAACGATGGATCAACCGCTGCGGTTGGTCCTCCATGGCAGAACACGATGAGTGGTGGATGCTCGACGCCTTCTGGTGCACCAAAGAATCCTTCAATTCTGCGACCGTCGGGGCCATTGATGGCGAGTGGCTCGAGGCGAGTGACCATTCGGGTTGTGCGTTCGAGCAGTGGCTCCAAGACCATGGTGGCCTCATCGAGCGCAAACAAGGTGGTGCGCTCATCGTGCGTTGCGCCAAGGACAAAGATCACACCATCTGACTCGCACAGATCCTCAACCGTCACCACCTCGCTGACCAGGTTCACCGTCGCCTCGTCGACGACCTGAAGTTGATGTTCGCCATGGATGCGGCGAGCACGCACGAGCGCACCACTTGAACAAAGCAGATGCGCCCCTGACGTCGACGTCCACGGCACATCCGCGTTGTCCGACGCATTGCCAAGGACAATCCTTTGCCCCTCTTTGGTGTGAATCACTGGCGTGATCCACTCCTCAAGGGTCTGTTGAAGTGAGAACACCCCTAGGGCCGAGAATCGTGGCGCCCATGAGGGACAGTCGCTCCCACCAAAGAGTTCCTCAACGTGCAACGAACCTTCTTGGCGAACCGCAGCAAGTACTACTTGGGCAGCATCCCAGGGCATGAACGGGTGTTCCCAGTGAACAAATGCCACTCGATCCCCGGCTGGATTGGCCTGCAGATCCATCAAGAAATGTGGACCTTCAAACAACACGTCACACTCACCACGTTCAAGTCCGCTCACAATCGATCGCTTGACCTGGTCGCCACTGATCTCACGAATGGCCGTTACCCCTCGAGTCGTCATAACGAGGTCACCGAGTGCCCAGGACGGATCTGGGGTGAACACTTGCCTTTGTTGACCCGAGGCATCAACAAACCACAACTCGTGACTTCCTGCGAGCACCACGTAGACACCATCTGGCGTGGCTACATACGCCCGGCCCCCGTAGCCGCCAATATGTGAACCAATGGACCATGCAGGATTTCCGACGTGTCGGATTTCGCCACTTCGGTCTCGGTGGCACAGAATCGTCCGTCCTTCAAGGTCGGGTCGTTGTTCAAGCCAGTAGACGCCACCTTGAAAGTCGCGCTGGATCACCGACCTTTTCAGTCGAGCATCGGCAGCGGCTTTGAGGTCATAGGGCTCCACTTCCTCACCCTACTTTCGCCACTGCCCGTAGGCTTTGCCCTATGGCCGACCGTGCACTGTTTATTTCACCAAATGCTGAAGTACCCGCTGAGGTTCGTGACCTTGATCCAGAGCAATTGCATGGCGAGGTCCTTGTTGCCGTTCGCTATTCGTCCTGCAACTACAAAGACGCCATGGTGGTCCAACCCGGTAATCGAATTGCTCGTCGGGACCCCCTCATTGGTGGCGTTGACTTGGCCGGAATCATTGTGGATCCTGGAACGTCGACGTGGTCTGCTGGCGATGAGGTCATTGTCCACGGCTACGACCTAGGCGTTGCCCACCATGGCGGCTTTGCCACCTTGGCCCGAGTCGATGCAAGTTGGTTGGTCGCCCTCCCAAAGACCATGACCCTTCGTCAGTCCATGGAAATCGGCACTGCGGGATTCACTGCCTTTGCCTCGCTGAAGGCACTCGAGCATCACGGGGTCGCCCCTGACCAAGGGGATCTGCTTGTTACTGGTGCCACCGGCGGCGTCGGTTCAGCCGCAGTCGTTCTCGGTGCAGCTGCGGGTTATCGCGTCATCGCTTCGTCGGGGAAACCGGACGCTTCGGACTATCTCACCCGTCTTGGCGCCACGCAGCTCATTGGTCGTGACGAAATTGGCGACCAGCCGCAACGAGTGCTGGGCACTTCTCGCTACGCCGGTGCAATCGACTGTGTTGGCGGGGCGACCTTGGCGCAGATTCTTCGATCACTCAACTACGGGGGCTGCGTGGCAGCATCAGGTCTTACTGGTGGATCTGAGCTTTCGACGACGGTGTACCCGTTCATTGTTCGCGGAGTGAATTTGGCTGGCATCGATGTTGTGCAAATGCCAATGAGCAAACGTCAACAACTCTGGAATGAACTAGCTGACCGCGACCTCACCTCGCTGTGTGCAATGGCGACCGAGACGGTTTCGCTCGACGAACTCTTGAGCGCTCTCCACGCCCTCCATAAGGGCGAAGTGACGGGGCGAATTGTGGTCGAGCTTTAGGCGCCAAACAAAGGACTGAGGCGAATCAGTCCGCGCGCACAAGGACTAATGGTGGTGGTCACACTGAGTGGTGTGGTGGTTTGCGGCACGGTGAGTGACATCGATGAGGCAATTGCACAGGTCCGTTCCGACCCTGCAGGAACAGTCGGATAAACCCCATCGCTCAGTGCGGTTGCCCCAACGGCCAACGTGACGAGCGATGGCGCATGATTGGCCGAAGCATCTTTAAATCCACTCGTTGTTGGAATCACGTTGGTTGGGAGCGCACCTTGCGCCGCGTCACGAAGTTGCAACGCGAGATAGCCACGAACCGTGCAGGCTTCGGCCCCAGTGTTTTGCACCCGGAGTTGGAAGGTCGCTGATCCAAGGCCACCACCAGTTGGTGTCAAGGCAGCCGTCAGAAGATCGCTCGTACACGGCGGTGCCACCTTTTCCGTGGAGGTCGTAGAGGTCGACGTCGAGGTCGAAGGCACCGTTGACGGCGAAGAGGTGGTGGTCGTGTCGGTGCTTTGGTGCTCGCCACGGATGGCAAATACATACCCACCGGCGAAAAATGCGGCAATGACGACAAGGAGTAAGAAAACGCGACGCATCAGTCCGTCACAAAGTCATCTGGATCGATGCCATCTAAGAACTCACGAAACTGATCAACGAGTACATCTGGGTCATCGTTGTCGTCGTCGTCGTCATCTTCTTCATCGTCAGCGGCGAGAACAAGTCCCTCCGCCGCCATGAGTTCATCTTCGACATAGATCGGCGTCACTGCGCGCAGTGCCACAGCGACCGCATCAGAAGGTCGACACGACAACACGAACGTCTCGCCGTCACGCTCTAAGTGCAATTCGGCGAAATACGTGGCTTCAATGAGATCAGTGATGACGACCGCCACAAGCTTCGCCCCAAGGGTCTCGAGTACCTTGCAGATCAAGTCGTGCGTCATTGGACGCGGAACTTCTACGCCCTGGACGGCATAGGCAATGGCGGTTGCTTCGGGAGCACCTACGAAGATCGCAAGCGTTCGGTCGCCGAGCAGCTCTTCTAGCAGCAGGACCGGAGTGTTTGAACCGAGGTCGACCCTCACTGCCTTTAAGTGCACCTCGACCATGGCACCACTGTACCGGCAAGGCCATCAAAGTGAGCGTTCAGGTACCTCAGCCACCGAGCAACTTTGACAGAGCGCGTCGAAGCAGGGCGGCACGCAAGGACTGACCAAGTTTGGCGAGTTCCGCTGCATGCTCAGCCGCCCGCTGACGCGCTTCAGGCGTCCGAGCTCGAAGGAGCGGATTGACCACTTGTTGGACGAGATCCATCTCTCGGTCAATCGCGTTGGCGTAGGGGCGCAAGTGCCGAGGCTCCATGCCATAACGACGGAATTGACCAACAAGTTTCGCCACCGCAATGGCATCATCGCCGTAGACGACTTCTCCAGCAACCTTGAGCGATGAAAACAGACCAACTTGTTCTGCTTGCGCAATCTCGGCCTCGCTCAAGCCGCTTACGCCGCACAACTCCGCCAGCGACACCATGGTTTTTGGCGATTCAGGCACCACCACACCTTCGCTTTCATTTCCGGAAATGAGTGCTGCGGCCTCAGCTGCTTCCCGTGGACCTTCTTGGAGGGCGGCAACGACATGACTAACTCGCTCGAGTGCCGCGGCACGTTGGGCATCGGTTGGTGGCGTCTTTGCGCCATTGCTCTGTGGTTGTGGAGGAAACACGTCGTCGATCTTCTCCTTGATGACCTTGAGCGGAAAAAAATGATCACGTTGCTGCTGCAATATCCAGTGCAACCGATCCACATCGGCTTTGGTGAACTTGCGCAGTCCGCTAGCGGTTCGCTGCGGTGTCACGAGGCCTTGGGTCTCGAGAAATCGGATCTTTGAAATCGAGACGTCCGGAAACTCCTGGCGCAAAACGCTCAGGACATCGCCAATGGAAAGGTGACTCTTTGCGCTCATGCGTCAGTGCGCCTCGGAACAAAGACGAATTTAAATTTTCCGATCTGCACCTCATCGCCAGGTTCCAAAATGGCCTGCTCGACCCGCACGCGGTTGAGATAGGTCCCATTGAGCGAACCCAAGTCTCGAAGGACGAGACGACCTCGCTCGTTTCGCGCCAACTCTGCATGACGGCGAGAGACGGTGACGTCATCAAAAAACAAATCTGCATCACTCGAGCGACCGATCAGGAGCACGCGGCTACCAACTTCAAACGAGGTGCCGGCATTTGGGCCTTCACTCACGACGAGGAGGTCTTGGCTTGGACCAGCAGCATCAATCTCGACTTGCAAGGCATCGTCGACTCGCTGCGGGTGGGCGATGCCATCGAGCAAAATGGTGGAATTACTCGGGTCGCTCGCAAGTGCATCGCCACACAACGAGCAGAAGTTCACCCCCGATGGGTTTCGATGGCCACAGCGATGACAGAACACAATCTTCAAACTAGCCGAGGAGGGTCACGGCGTCGCCGGGGGTTTAGCTCTCGGTGAGCGAGCGGTAACCATCAGCGTCGAGGAGGCCCTCAAAGGTCGCCTCGTCGCTGAGTTCGATCTCACACAACCACCCATCACCGTAGGGGTCGGCATTTACCGCTTCGGGAGCGTCTGAGAGGTTGGCATTCACCGAAACAATCGTTCCTGCCACTGGGGCGTAGATCTCCGAGACGGACTTGGTCGACTCCACTTCGCCGACGCCTGCGCCAGCAGCCACCACGGTGCCAACGGCAGGAACTTCAACGTAGACCACGTCGCCGAGTGCGTCTTGGGCAAAGTCGGTGATGCCAATGCGGACAATATTGCCGTTTCGGCTAGCCCACTCGTGATCGGAAGAGTATCGAAGCTGCTCAGGAATCTGCATGCGCTAATTCTAGTGGAGTGAATCGATTACTCGTGGTGTTCGGCGCGACCCTTTCGGCCCCGTTTAAATGCCTCAAGTGCGGGTGGCACATAACTGACGAGCGCCATCCAACTGAGGACCAAGCCAATCAGTCCCGAAGTCCACGCCCCATAGAAAAAGAAATTTCCCAACCAACCGTCATCAGTTGCGCCTAAGAACATGGGATAGCTCACCATCAGGCCAAACGCACCACACTTGCCAATCCACAACACGTCAATGCGCGCACCGCCGAGGCTTGCGATCAGGACCACTGCAAGTGAAACCACGATTTCTCGAACCAGCGTTGCAAGGCCAAACCAAACAGGAACGGCGTGCACTGCCATCGTGGAAATGACCGCAGTTGCGACCAAGATCCGATCCGCAACAGGATCAATGATCTTGCCAAATTCAGAGACCTGATTGAATCGTCGAGCAATGAATCCATCGAAGTAATCGGTTACACCGAGCACGGCCAACAGCCAGCCAGCGGCAACAAGTTCGTCTTTCCCAAAGAGCAGCCAGAGGTAAACCGGAAGCAAGCTCAGCCTCACGACCGTGATGACATTTGGCACGGTCAAGAATTTGCGTGCAGCCACGAGTTGATCCGTCACGGCTTGAGAAAGTCGCCGAGGCCAACCTGCACGCCAGTGCGTTGACCAACCCTTCGCACTGCAAGTACTGCTCCAGCAGCGAACGAACTTCGGTCGAAAGAATCATGGCGCAACGTGAGTTGTTCACCAGGAGAGCCGAACAAAATCTCTTCATGGGCAACAAGGCCTCGAAGTCGCACGGAGTGCACGTGAATTCCGCCCGGTCCTACTCCCCCGCGACTGCCCGCCAACGACTCAACCTCGGTTGCATCGGGAGGCTCACTGAGGCCAGCTTCGGCTCTGGCCTTAGCCAAAATTGAAAGGGTGTTCGTTGCCGTACCACTCGGGGCGTCACGCTTGTCAGGGTGATGCAGCTCAATGACTTCCACGGAATCAAAATACCGAGCCGCCTGCTCCGCAAAACGCTCAAGCAATACGGCACCAAGGGCGAAATTCGGAACAATCAGGCACTCGCGGCCAACGGCACGGGCGAGCTCATCAAGCGCATTTTTGTCGGCATCGCTGAGGCCTGACGTACCAATGACGACGTGGCAGCCGTGGTTCAGTGCCAGTTCGGCATTGACCCGAGCACTTGCCGCAACCGTGACGTCGAGGAGTACTTGAGCGTCGTTCAGTACGTCGCTCGTAAGTTCACTCGAATGCGGAGCAGAGGTTGGTGCATCACCGTGCAGATCAACGGTGGCGCACAGGTCTACCTCTCGAGCATCTTCAAAGGCCTTGGCTAAGACCGATCCGAGACGCCCTGTGGCTCCAGTAACAACAACCTTGATCACGCCGCCACCTTACCGGCGGCGTCGAGTGGGCGCGGAGACCGTTGCTTTGTGCAACAGCGGCTCTTCTAACGCGTTGCCACGCACCGGACCAACTGCGGCCAACAAAGCCGTCGACCGAGACAACTGCGACGCTGCCGCAATGACCTGTTCGGCGTCCACCGCTGCGAGCTCATCGAGAATCTCTTCTGTGGTGCGGACTCTTCCGAAGAACAACACTTCAGAAGCTACGAAACTCATTCGGGCACCAGAATCCTCAGCGCTCAGCAACAAATCGGCTCGAAGGTTCCCTTTGGCGATTTCAATTTCACGCGACGTTGGCCCCTCATCAACCAAGCGCTCTACCTCTTCAAGGCAAATCTCGACCACCTGTGCAGCATGTTGTGGTGAGGTTCCGGCCATGATGGCGAGTGCACCAACATCATCGAAGACCTCGCGTTCACTCCACACGGAATAGGCCAAGGCTTCTCGTTCACGAATGCGTTGGAAGAGTCGAGAACTAAGACCGCCGCCAAGTAGGTGATTGGTGACCGAAAAGGCGGTCCTCAACGGGTGGTCACGACCAGGGAGGCGCCAGCCGAGCGTCAAGTGCACTTGTTCAGTCTTTGTCCGATGGGCAACGAAGCGCTGCTTCGGCAACGCAGGAATGGTGCGCTGCGGTGCTGTGGTCTGCGGGCGACTCGGTAAACGCTCGAGGCGTCCTAAGAGATCGTCGGTGTGTTGTCCCCCGGCGATGCCGACCACCATGTTTTGTGGTCCGTAGTGCCGCTCGAAGAAGGATCGAATTGTCTCCGTGGTGAGCGATGCAATTGAAGACTTCGTGCCAAGTGTGTCTCGACCAAGTGCAGAATCTGGAAAGAGCAGTCCATACAACAGTTCTGCTGATCGATCACTTGGTTCGTCACCATGCATGGCGAGTTCTTCAGTGATCACTGCGCGCTCTGTCTCGATATCTTCGGGTCGAAGTGCGGGTGCTTCAATCAGTGATGCCAAGATCTCCATCGCCATTGGAGCATGCTCTGCAAGCAAGCGCGCATAAAAGGCGGTGTACTCCTTCGTCGTGAAGGCATTGGAATCACCACCCACCTCATCAAAGGCTTCAGCAAGTTGCGTGGCGCTGAGCGACTTGGTGCCCTTGAACAGTAAATGCTCAAGAAAATGTGACGTACCTGCTAGCTCAAGTGACTCGTCTCGAGAACCCGCTCCAACAAAGAAGCCCAACGCAGACGACGCCACCGCCATCTCGTCGACCACAACCCGAAGGCCGTTGTCGAGTACGAGAAGCCGTGGCGTCGCCAAGCGGGGTGAAACTAGTCGCGGCGTGAGCGGTTGCGCGAGCGACGACGGTCATTGCCGTCATTGCTTGACGCAGGCCCGCCAGGGCCGAGGTCGCCGAGGTCAGCGGCGAGCTCTTGCTCGAACGCGTCTTCAAATGATGCCGAAGCAGAACCGCTCTCTTCACGAGGCGCACGCTCAGGGCGTGGTTCCCGTGGCTCCCTTGGCTCTGGGGCCGGAGCATTGGCGAGTGACAGCGAGATCTTGCCCTTCGGGTCAATCTCATCGACACGTACTTCCAAGTCTTGGCCAAGCTCGACCACATCTTCGACCTTGTTGACGCGCTTGCCATCGGCAAGTGGGCTCATCTTCGAGATGTGCAGGAGTCCGTCACGTCCAGGCAGGATGTTAATGAAAGCACCAAAGGCTGTGGTGTTCACGACCTTGCCTTGGTACACCGCACCAACGTCAGCCGTTGGAGGGTCAAGAATCAACATGATGCGGCGCTTGGCCTCTTCAACGGCTTCGCCATCAACAGCACCAATGGTGACGGTTCCAACAACACCATCGTCATCGACCGCAATGTCAGCACCGGTCTCTTGCTGCAAGGTGTTAATGACCTTGCCCTTCGGACCAATGACTTCACCAATCTTGTCCATTGGAATCTCGATGGAGATGATCTTTGGCGCCGACGAGGCAACTTCGTCGCGAGGAGTCGCGATGCAGTTGGTGATGACTTCCAAGATCTCGAGACGTGCAACTTTGGCCTGCAAGAGCGCCTTGGCCAACACATCAGCCGGCAGTCCGTCGATCTTCGTGTCGAGCTGCAGTGCCGTCACCACTTCTGAGGTACCGGCGACCTTAAAGTCCATGTCACCAAAGGCGTCTTCAGCACCCAAGATGTCGGTCAAAGTGACGTAACGACCTTCGTCGTACACAAGTCCCATCGCAATGCCGGCAACAGGAGCCTTGAGCGGCACACCAGCAGCCATGAGTGACAGGGTTGAACCACACACTGAGGCCATTGAGGTTGAACCATTTGAGGCCATGACGTCAGAGACGAGACGCAAGGTGTAAGGGAACTCTTCGAGGCTTGGGACCACTGGGAACAGTGCCCGCTCGGCCAGAAGTCCGTGACCAATTTCACGGCGCTTTGGACCTCGCATGAAGCCCGTCTCACCCGTCGAGAACGGCGGGAAGTTGTAGTGGTGCATATAGCGCTTGTACTCATCGGGCGTGATCGTGTCGATCATTTGGTTCATGCGAGGCATGCCAAGGGTCGTGACGTTGATTACTTGCGTCTCGCCACGCTCGAACAATGCGGAGCCGTGTGCCGTTGGGAACAGGTCCACTTCGGCGTTAAGGGGACGAATTTCGTCAACCTTGCGGCCGTCGATGCGAATCCCCTCTTCCACAATGCGCTTGCGGACGATCTTCTTCGTCAAGGACTTGATTGCAGCCTTGACTTCACGAAGACGACCTTCGAACTCACCTTCGAGTTCAGCCACAATGGCAGCCGTTGCTTCGTCCAAGGCGCCATTACGGGCAGCCTTGGTCGTGTGGGCGTTGGCCGCTGCAATGCTGGCGGTGCCAACTTCGACAACTCGTGCGCCAATGTCATCACCGTAGTCAGTGAAGGTTGAAAACACGAGTGGAGCTTTCGCACCCTTTTCGGCCTCAACTGCCTTTACCAATTCACGCTGCAAGATGATCGAATCGCGGATCCAGCGCTTGGCCGCTTCAAGACCCTCGCCGAGAACTTCCTCGGTGACCTTTGGTGCGCCTTCTTCGTAGTAGTCAAACGAGGCTTCAGTGCCACCGGCTTCAACCATCATGATGGCGATCTCGGCGTCAGCGGCGTCAGAAAGTGCCCGACCTGCAACCACGAGTTCAAAGGTCGACTCGTCGCCCTCTTGGAAGGTTGGGTGAGGAATCCAAGTGCCTTCAGTTGAGTAGGCAAGACGAACGGCGCCAATGGGGCCATCGAATGGAATGCCAGACAACATGAGTGCGGCCGACGCGGTGTTGATGGCCAACACATCGTGTGGGTTCTCTTGGTCTGCACCAAAAACCGTGCCAACGACGTGGACTTCGTTGCGGAAGCCCTCAGGGAACGACGGGCGAAGTGGGCGGTCAATCAAGCGACAGGTCAAGATGGCCTGGTCAGAAGACTTTCCTTCACGACGGAAGAAGGAGCCAGGAATCTTTCCTGCGGCATACGCCCGCTCTTCAATGTCGACGGTTAGTGGGAAAAAGTCCGTGCCTTCACGGACGCTGCGTGCTGCAGTTGCGGTCACCAAGATGATGGTGTCGCCAACTCGACCAATGACAGCTCCATCAGCGAGCTGTGCAATTTTGCCAGCTTCGAAGCTGAGCGTGCGGTCAGTTTCG
>CANFJV010000015.1 GCA_947447225.1 Acidimicrobiaceae bacterium | reverse complement strand
GGTAGTAGGCCTTGCGGTAGTAGTAACACGTCATTCGGAACCCAAGTGGGAACACCAAAATGATGAGTGCAGGAGAGAACTGCCACCAGTCGAGGAAAGGCTTGCTGGTAACGCCTGCGCCGGACTGGCCACAAAGGTTGCCAAAACAGGGGGAGTAAAAAGGTGAGAGCAAGTTGTGGTCTTCGTAGAAGAAGTTGCTCGTACCAAAAAATGCGGCCCACGTGGCGTAGACCACAAATGCGGACAGCACGACCACGGTCGTGAGTGGCAATTTCCACCACTTGTCGGTGCGAAGCGTTGGGACATCTGGTCCACCCCGCCGTCCACCGAGCTTGACCTCGGTGATGGTTACGTCGTCGACAGCCACTTGGTGTTCCTCCTCAATGGACCGGTACGGTCTCGGATCCAACTGCAAACCTCAGCCAATCTACTGCCCGCCGAGGTCGCGTAACGCGTAACGTTCGCGGACAACATCCTCGTCGTCAGCGTCACTTCGGCGCAACTACGGATCTAGAGTCGAATCATGCCGACCGCAGAAGCTGCTTCGACCTCGTCCCGTCCAACACCACCAGCGTCACTTCCAACGACGCTCGGTGCCCTTATGGCTTCTGGCTGGAAATCCAAGACGGTTTCACAAGAGCTTCGAGCCAATGCCACCGCAAAGATTGCGAGTGGTGACCCCATCGTTACGGGGGTGATGGGCTATGACCAATCGGTCATCCCACAACTTGAAACGGCGATTTTGGCCGGCCACGACGTGATTCTCCTCGGTGAGCGAGGACAAGCAAAGACTCGCCTTATTCGCTCGATGGTAGATCTGCTTGATGAATGGATCCCGGTGATCTCGGGCAGTGAGATCAATGACGACCCGGCCAACCCGGTCTCTCGCTATGCGCTCAACTTGATTGCTGAACATGGTGATGACACCCCGATTGCCTGGTTGCACCGAGAAGACCGTTACGGCGAGAAGTTGGCAACTCCCGACACCTCTATTGCTGACCTCATTGGCGAAGTTGACCCCATCAAGGTGGCTGAAGGTCGGTATCTCTCCGATGAATTGACCGTCCACTACGGCATGGTTCCTCGCGTCAATCGAGGCATCTTTGCCATTAACGAGTTGCCGGACTTGGCCGAGCGCATTCAAGTTGGACTCTTGAACGTGCTCGAAGAGCGTGACATCCAAATTCGCGGGCACCGCATTCGCTTGCCGCTCGACATTGTGCTCGTTGCCTCGGCCAACCCTGAGGACTACACCAACCGTGGCCGAATCATCACCCCACTCAAAGACCGATTCGGTGCGCAGATTCGCACGCACTACCCACGAGAAGTCGGCTTGGAAGTTGACATCATCCGCCAAGAGGCCAACCTCGACCGCACGAACTACGACATCCGCATCCCAGCCTTCATGGAAGAGATCGTGGCCGAGTTCTCCCAACTTGCTCGCCGTTCAACGGCCATTAACCAGCGCTCCGGTGTTTCAGTGCGCTTGACGGTCGCCAACTTTGAATCGGTCGTGGCCAATGCCATTCGTCGCAGTCTGCGCACGGGGGACAAGGTGGTTGTTCCTCGCATTTCCGACTTGGCCGCCATGGTGCCGTCAACCCAGGGCAAGATTGAAATCGAAGCCTTAGAAGACGGTCGTGAAGATGAGTTGGTCGCACAACTCGCCGCTATGGCGACGTTGCAGGTGTTTCGTCGCCGCGTGGTGTTGGAAGAATCGGCCGAGTTGGTTGACTCCATCACTGAAGACATCGTCATTCACGCCGGCGATGACTTGGCCGCGGAGGCGTACTTGGCCGTGCTTGCTGACTTGCCGGCGTTTGAGCCACCAACACGCTCCATTGCTGGTGAAGAGGCCACGCCGGAAGAAATGGCGGCAGCCCTTGAATTCTTGCTTGAAGGACTCCACCTCACCAAGCGTCTTAATAAAGACGCCGCCGGAGCGAGAGCCCTCTATCGCCAGCGGCGGAGGTAGGCCATGGGTGCCGAGTACGACTATCGCCGTTGGGACGGATCACAAGAGTTCAAAGAGGTCGATGCCGACGGACTCCTTGAAGCCTTAACGGATGACTACTTGGCCACCGGTGACATCGAAGCCGCGTTGGAGCGCCTCTTGCGCCAAGGCTTTGAAGGTGAAGACGGAGAACAAGTCCGAGGCCTTCGCGACATTTTGGAAGAACTTCGAGAGCGTAAATACGAACTCGAAACCATGGGCGATGCTGATGAGCAGTTTGCCGAATATGCCGACCGATTGGCCGAAATTGAAGCAATGGAGCGAGCTTCGATTGATGAACTCGATCAGGAAGCAGCGGCCTCAGGCGACGAGCGTCGCCAAGAGGTGACGAGTGAAGTCACCGCAGAGCGCCGAATTGCCTTAGACCTCATGCCAAGCGACGTGACCGGCAAGGTCCAATCCATGCAGCACTATGACTTTGTCTCAAGCGAAGCTCGTGAAGCGTTTGAGGAGATGGTCGAAGAACTTCGAAAGGAATTCACCGACACCTACTTCCAAGGCATGAGCGAAGCGCTTGGTGGAATGGACGACGAGGCCATTGCTCGCATGCGCGACGCCATGGCGTCGCTCAATGACCTCCTTGACCAGCGAGCTCGTGGCGAAGACACCGACGAAGCGTTCAAGAACTTCATGGACGAATACGGCGAACTCTTTCCTGATGCGGAAAACCTGGACGATCTGTTAGAGCAGCTCGCCGAGCGCATGGCGGCAGCTCAAGCCATGTGGAACTCCATGAGTCCCGAACAACGCGCACACTTGTCGAACCTCATGAATTCGGTCATGGGGGATCCGGATCTGCAGTGGCAGATGGACCGGCTAAGCCGCAACTTAGAAAATGCCTTCCCAGATGCGGGCTGGTCTCGCCGCTACCAAATGGGCGGCATGGGCGGCATGTCGGCGTCAGAAGCAACCGACGTTGCCTCGCAACTCAATCAACTTGAGCGCTTAGAAGACATGTTGGAGGGCCGCATCACGCCCAACATGTTGAGTGAAATCGATCTCGACCAAGTACGTCGCAACTTGTCTGATGATGCAGCTCGCCACTTGGAGCAGTTGTCGAAGTTGGCGAAAAAGATGGAAGATGCCGGCATCTTGAAGAACGAGGGCGGCAAGGTTGAACTCACCGCTGCGGGAATTCGCAAACTTGGGCGCCAAGCACTCCAAGACCTTTTTGACCAAGTGCGATCAAAAGATATTGGCGACCATGCCTCAACTCGCATTGGCCAAGGCCATGACCGCGAAGAGACAACGAAGCCGTATGAATTTGGCGATCCGCTGAATCTCGATTTGTCAAAGACCGTGCATAACGCCGTTCGCCGCAATGGCAATGGCGTGCCGGTGAAGTTGCACCCTGATGACTTTGAAGTGGTGGAAAACGAAGCACTGACGCGATCAGCCACGGTGCTGTGTTTGGACCTGTCGATGTCAATGCCGATGCGCGGCAACTTCGTGCCGGCCAAGAAACTCGCGATGGCGCTTCAAAGCCTCGTGGCAATGAAGTTCCCTCGGGACTATCTCGGCATCGTGGGCTTCTCGGAAATTGCCCATGAAGTAAAGGCGGAGGAAATCCCGACGCTGATGTGGGACTACATCTATGGCACCAACTTGCAGCACGCCTTGATGCTGGCAAGAAAGATGCTGGCAAGAGAGCGTGGAACAAAACAGATCATTGTCGTGACCGATGGTGAGCCAACGGCCCACATTGATCCCCAGTCGGGCATTCCGCTGTTTAACTACCCACCGCTGCCCATCACGTTGCAGCTGACCATGGCTGAGGTCTATCGCTGCACGAGGGCGGGAATCACCATCAACACCTTTGCCCTTGACTTGGAACGCACGCAGTATCCCTTTGTCGAACAGATCGCCAAAGTGAACGGCGGCCGGACCTTCTACACGACCAATGATGAAATTGGTGGCTACGCGCTCGTCGACTTCATCAAGCAGCGTCGACTCCTTCGACCGGCGGGATAGGCGAAAGAACCCGACATTGTTGGGGTTCCACTTGCGAAATGTCGCCACTTCGGCGACAATGACATCGGTGTAATTACACCGATGCCACAAAGATGTGGCGCAAAGGGGGACGACATGAACATGAACTTGCTGCTTGATGGCAAACAAGACCAAGGCTGGCAGACCCAAGCGAACTGCATGGGCGTCGACCCTGACCTATTTTTCCCCGAGCGCGGTGCATCAACCAAAGAGGCCAAAGAGGTCTGCCGCGGTTGTGTCGTCCAGAACGATTGCTTGGAATATGCGCTCGCAAATGGTGAAAAGTTCGGCATATGGGGCGGCATGAGCGAGCGTGAGCGTCGACGCCTTCGTCGGGCTCGGGCCCTTGAGCGCCGGACCATTGCGGTCAGCGCTTCATAACGTTTTTCTCTTTACTCGGAGTACTTCGTCGCGGAATTACCTCCGCTTGACAGATGCGTTCCACTCAAGCGATTTCCTTTCTGCAACTCCTAAAAATTCCCATTGATCCTTCGGTGACCGGTTGAGCAAGTCGGCCGGAAGAAGGCCAACGAGTTCTCCTCCAGTGACTCGACCATGAGGTTGCAAGCGTTCCCTTGTCGCTTGAACAATCTCGGTCAAAGAGATCTCAAAGGGCAGCACGATGTTGCAACTGAGTTGCAACTGCCCGTCGCCGAGTTGCAACGCCAGCGTTCGTAGTGCGGCAGAGCGAAGCTGTTTCGCAACAACGCGAAGTCCGCCGAGGTCCACGCCGTCGACCCACATATTCCAGGCCACGAGCACATCTCGCACACCAACGGCAGTAATGCCGTGCGAGGGATGCACCTGGCCAGAAACAATGCCTTGAAGGTCGCCGCTTGCGAGGCACTTGCGAAGTTCGGGAAGGCTTCTTTCGCCGATGCCGTATCGAGCGGTGGTGGCCCCATGGGCTTCGGCAAAGGCTCGGTAGCGCGCCGCGACGTCGTGAGCCGCAGAAAAATCAACTGGGGTGGTCCGGTCGCGTCCATCAATGAATGGAACAAAGGGCACGACATCAATGGCGCCAAAGCGAGGGTGCACGCCTTGATGGGTCGACACATCAAGCAACGAAAGTGCAGCTTCGGTCACACGACATGCCCCGGCCAACACGTCGCTGTCGTCGCCAAGCAAGGTGAACACTGACCGGTTGTGCGAGACATCGCTGTGACGGTCGACCAAGGTTGCACCAGCAGCGTTAGCGAGTAGGTCAAGGACCGAGCGGTTGGTTCCTTCACTCACGTTGATGGCGCTTTGGAGCACGTTTCATTCTCCCACGCGCCACCGGCGCAAGCCGAAGTGGCCTGCGCCGGTGGGCGGAAATCTTGGGACTGCGTGGTGCGGCCTAGTAGACGGCTTCAGCCACTTTCAGTGAACTTCCCCGACGAGTCCGCTGAAGGCGACGACGCTCACGCTCTGAGGTTCCACCCCAGACGCCATGTTCGACTTGATTGGCGAGGGCGTACTCAAGACACTTGGCGCTCACGCTGCACTGTGCACAGATCTTTCGAGCTTTGATGACTCCTACGCCATCGCTCGGGAAAAAGATCTCAGGATCAACCTCTCTGCACTTTCCTTCGCTCATCCATGTCGTGTCCATTTCGGACCCCCTCTCTTCGATTCAACCGTGCGCCCCTATTCCTACAAAGTCAATAGGGAATATGGTTATTACTGTGAGTTCACTGAGCACTTGTTCAAGGTTGCACGAGCTCGAAGAACTGCACGCGACCTTTGTGCTGCAAGACAGTGAAATCCTCGGGGGCGCAAGTCTTGGCAGTCTCCGGGGTACGATGGAGCCTCAAGGCAGTGTTTGAGGAGAACGAAATGGCAGACGAGACTTACACCAACGCAGCAACAGCAACCGAAGTTGCTCCTCCCGTTGGCCACGTTCGCGTTGTCTACCTCGGCCCAGTCGCCCCACACTGGGACATTCAGTCAGACTTTGGCGACCCAGTTGCCATTGACGCCTTTAAGGATCGGGTCAACGCCCGCCTCGTGCTGCTTCCTCCTCACGACCCACAGTTCCGTCGCAACCGCGAGCGTGTGGTTCGTGACGCCGAGCGCGAGAACTTCACGTTGGAATGGGACCTCGGCTTCGAAGAGGCTGACTCAGTCTGAGGTTTCGTTGCCGGTTGAAAGACTCAACCGCTCAAGCCACAGCCCAGGAGCGTCGACTTCTGCCGGTGTTGGCAGTCCGTCCACTCTCGTCACCATCTTGGTGAGTTCAAGAAGTCCACATCGTTGTTCAACGCCGGCCACAAACGCCATGGCGCGTTCACGCGCTGGTGGTGTCCGCTCAATACCAAAGAGTCCACATACGGCTTCGATACCTTTGCCGTAACTGGTCCGCGAGCGGCGGTAAGCCTCGAGTGCTGGAGTGTTGGCCCCGAGCATTGTTGAAGCAACGTCACTAGCAAAGCGCTGCACCAGTGCCTCAAGCACGGCAACAAGGGTTGAGAGTTGTTCTGACACCCACTGATGCTCTGTTGTTGACAGCCGGTCGAGCAGCGATTCTGGGTCAACGAGCATGGCCTGGAGATCAAGCGGGTTGCCTCCTGCACCGAGTTGCTCAAACAATGAGCCCTTGGCGGCATTTGCTTCCAAGAGTGCAGAAGCCAACAGATCATTGAGGCGATCCGCAATGTGAGGAGTGTGAAAGACCTGTGAGGCAATGAGTTCATGGCTCAGCGCCAAGATCTGCGCGGCAGAGGGGTCGATTGACCATGCCGCAGCAAACGCATCGACGTTGGCGCCGACAATGGTGAGGCGTGAGCCGTCTTCAACCGGAAGTGGCACGTCATGGGGCCCAAAGGCTTCAGTGGCCAAGTGACCGCAAGCAGAACCAATTTGCAAACCAACAAGTACTGGCGCCATCGCCCCAAGCATTTGGCTCATGAAGAGCTCAAGTTCTTTTGGCACGGCTTCGTCAAGGCCTTCAAGGGGTGCGGTGGCACTGCTCGCAGCAAGGAGCGTTTCGAGCCTTGGGGTCCACTCCTCGAGAATTTCTTTTGCAAATTGGCTGCGATCAACCACTGTCAAGGTGGGCGGCACTGCGTCACCGAGCGCACCGCCCGTCACATCGTTGATGCGAAGCGAGACGAGGGGGAGGAGTTCTTCGAGCGAAATTCTCGTCACTGGCTGAACCGCGCCAGGGGTGGTGGCGCCGTTCATCACACTTTGGGCCAAGGTCATGGCCGAGTCCTTCCACATGGTGGTCGAACCTTGGCTTTGCAACATCTTCATGAGGTCGCCAAACATGCCGGGAAGGGCGTCATCGTTTCCGCCAGTGGTCATGGACTCATCCTACGGCCCACTATGGAGTTTCACTTTGAGGTGGCGAATGGTCGAATCGCGAACAATTTCAATTTCCACTTGCTCATCAATGCAATGCCGATGAAGGCAGGTCGTTAGCGCCTTGGCATTGGCAATAGGGGCGTGATCGCAGCCAACAATCACGTCGCCGACCTTGAACGCGGTGTCGTCGCGTTCATTGGAGAACAATCCGGTGACGGTTGCCCCTTTCCCACCAGCACTTGGGCCGCTGTTGGCAAAATGCACCATGAGTGAGGGATGAGGCGTGAAGGTGAGCTCCACGGTCGAAATCTTCGACGGAGTGCTCCCACCGGTGAGGAGCAAGAGGCCGGCAAGCAAGAACCCCATGGCGGCCATGGCAATCGCACTACGACGGGCCTGATCGGCGGTCGACAACATTGAGGGTGGTTGAGGCGCGTCTAGGTCAACGAATCGCCGAAACTCTGATGGGTGCACCCATGGCCGCGCGTCGCTCTCAGGTCGAAGACCGCTGGAATCTTCGCCTGACCTGCTGCTTTGGGTTCCATCTGTTTCGCCGTCGCTGCCCTCAGACTCGTGGTCTGAACTTGTGCCTGCGTCGTCGTCCAAGGCTCTCAGCCTAGGTCGCGGCGACTTTCGCAGTCAGGTCACCCGAAGCGTCGTACCATGGCGACGTGGCCTACGACCTGGCGATTGATCTCGGAACTTCGCGTTGCCGTGTGGCAACGCGCAGCGGCGGCATCGTGGTTGACCAGGCCTCAGTTGTCGCCATTGATGGGCGAACCAAAAGCGCCGTGCAAATTGGCGCCGCTGCTGAAGCGATGATTGGCAGCACGACCAAGCCGGTTCGGGCAGTTTGGCCTCTCGTTCAAGGCTCCATTGCCGACTATGACACCGCCGTTCGCCTCCTTCGGTTCTTGCTTCGTGTGGCCGGTGGGAGTCGATTTGGTCGCCCCAAGGTGCTTTTGTCGGTGCCGCGAACGGCCACCAACATTGAGCGCCGTGCGCTCGGCAAAGCCGCCTCGGAGGCTGGTGCTGCTCGGGTCCGGCTGCTTGACCAGTCGGTTGCAGCGGCGGTTGAGCTTTCCTTGCCGCTTGATCAGCCAACGGGTTCAATGGTCTGTGACCTCGGCGCTGGCAAATCTGAAGTTGCGGTGCTGTCAATGGGTGGGATTGTCTCGTCACGGGGCATTCGCTTAGGTGGTGTGGACCTTGATGATGCCATTGCGACCTATCTGCGAGTGACTCGAGGCGTGGTGATTTCTCGAGTCGTGGCTGGTGCGGTCAAAGCACAACTCGTGACCTTGCTGCCTGGTGGCGATGACTTGACCGTTGAACTCGCTGGACGCACGATTGACCAGGGGCTCCCAACGACGGTCACCATCACCGCTGGTGAACTCCGCCCAACGGTTGATGAATTTGTTCGCCAAATTGTCGGAACCGTGGTGCAGTGTCTGAGTGAAGCCCCACCTGAAGTGGCCCAAGACATCATCTTTCACGGCATCCACTTAGTCGGCGGCGGTTCGCTGCTCCATGGATTCGCGCACACCTTGGAGGTGGCTACTGCGGTGCCGGTTCACCTTCACGAGGACCCAGCAGCAATTCCCGTGAGCGGACTGCAGCGTTGCTTAGAGCTCGATGCTCGGTTGGAAGACCTGTTCACTGAGGTCTAACCAAGCGGACTTGATCGCTCGAGCATCTCGACGGCTTGACGAACTTGCCAGTCGTGATCGACTCGACAACGATCAAGCGCATCGTCAACGGTGTCACCTTCGAAGCTCGCGAGCGCCACAACGACACGCCGACGAATATTTGGTTTGTCATCAAGACACGAAATGATGGTGGAGAGACCTTCGCTGCTGCCAATGGCTCCAAGTGCAGCCACTGCCGCTTCTCGACACCTTGGGTCGGTGTGGTGTTTTGCCAGGTCGCACAGCGTTGCAACCGCAACCGCTGCTCGTCGTTCGCCAATCGCCCAACACGCACCGTCGACCACGAGTGGCTCAGGGTCGCTGAGCGCTTGGACGAGCGCAGTGATCAAGGTGGTCTTCACGCCACGACCCTTCAGGGAAGTAGATAGTTCGAGTGCTCGACGTCGCACGCGACCATCGTCATCATGCAAGGCGACGACCACGTCAGCCACGGTCAAGCAACCAAGGCGGTCCATGGCATTCAGCACCGCAATGCGAACCGTTGGGTCAAGGTGGTCACGTTCACGCGTCACTGCAGCGAGATCCCCAGCAAAGCCTGCAGCGATCACGCGTTCTCGAGTCGTAGGCTTCGGCCGACGTCGCGTTGTTCGTGTTTGGCCGAGGTCATTGAGGGAGTGGTCGACCATGGGTTTTAGTATCGCCGAGCGGCGACCTCCTCGTCGACGACTGCTCCGACTCTTGCTCATTTCTGCGTTGCTCATTGCTGCGACAAGCACGGCTGCGGCGATTCATGTCGATGCCTATGCCCTCACGCCAGGGTCGGCAACACCAATGGGCTCTCGAATGACCTTCACGCCACCACAGCCGCGTGTTGGCGGCCAGGTCTCCATGGTGGACGTCAATATTTCGCAAATGACCTTGCTCGCACGAGTGATTGCTGATGCAACCGGAGGACCTCGACACTTTCCGGGGTCGGCATTTGGCTTTGAAGGAACTGACGGACTTGAGAAGTATTTCGAGCAGTCGTATCTCACCATGGATCAGGCAAAACATGATGCGGTGATTGCGGCCTTCCACGCAGTTGGCCAACCCATTGCCAACATCACGACAGGGCTACTCGTCTATGACGCCACCGCCTCGTCGTCACTTCACTTGGGCGACTTTGTTGAAGCGGTGAATGGAAAGCGAGTGACGACGACCTGCGAGTTGGCTCGTGCGCTGAACGCCGGCACGACGGCAGTTGCCACCGTTCGTCGTGGCCACCTAGGTCGCTCAACCGGTGCGGTTCGATTTGGGCCACCAACGCGCGTGATCCTTGCCCCAACTCGGCAACCCCATGGACTGTCGACGTATGGCGGGAGTCGCTGTTTTGCTGCGCCAACGACGATGTTTGGCTTACGCCTCGTCAATCCTGCACACCTAGAAACCTCGGTCCCCGCCGTGTCGATCAACACCGCACAAATTGGAGGGCCATCGGCTGGGTTTGCCATGGCGCTGTACCTTGCCAATCGCTTGCAAGGTGGCCAACTCTTACGTGGCCGTGCCGTTGCGGCAACAGGAACGATTGATGCCGATGGCAAGGTCGGAAATGTTGGGGGAGTGCCGGAGAAAGCTGTTGCCGTAGGGAACGCCAAACTCACCATATTTTTCGTCCCACGCGACGAAGTTGATGCCGCTCGAGTTTCTGCGCAACGGGGCATTCAGGTGGTCGGCGTGGACTCGCTCGATGAAGCCATTGCCGCACTCACTTCTCCCGAATCAGCCTGAAAATGACCGGGCGTGAAGTCCTCGGTCGTCGTAGGCTGTGGCCATGACTGATGAACGCGCCACGATTTCTTCTGCCCGGCTGAGCGCAACTGATGTCGTTCGACATTCGTTCGGCGTGGTGCGTCGAGGTTTTGACCCGGCCGAGGTCCGTTCTTTCCTTGAACTCATTGCCAAAGAACTCCAATCGGTCGAAGCCCGTGAGCATGACCTCCGCCGCCAAATCGCTGACGCTGAGGCGCGTGCAAAGAACCCCGTCCTTGATGAAGCAACGTTGACTGCAGCCCTTGGCCAGTCAAGTGCACAAGTGTTGCGAAACGCTCACGAAGAGGCCGCTCGCATCACTGAGCGAGCTGAACAAGCAGCAGCGCAGCAACTTCGCCAGGCGCAACTGCAAGCAGCAGAACTCGATGTGCAGTCCGAGTCGACCATTGGTGCCCGAATTGCCGAAGCCGAATTGCTCGCAAGTTCACTCGAGCAAAACTCACGCGTTGACGCTGAGCAACTTTTGCTTTCGGCTCGAAACGATGGAGAGACGCTGGTCGCTCACGCACGCGAGCAAGGTCGTGCCATGGTCGAGCAAGCTCAAGAGGCTCGTCGACGGGTCCTTGAAGACATGGATCGTCGACGCCGTCGGATGCACGTGCAGATTGAACAACTTCGCGCCGCTCGAGATGAACTCGCCTCGGCGATTGTTGGTGTGCGCAGCTCGGTTGATCGTATTACTGACGAACTCTCTCACTCGGACGAAGATGCTCGACTGGCGGCCATGGAAGTTGCTCGCCGGCAACCAACGCTTGAAGGCCTCAGCGATGACGAACTCGCCATCATCGCCGGGGACGAGACTGACGACCCGGGCCCACTCGTCGATGAATTGTTCGCAAAGATTCGTGCGTCAGTGTCGATAGAAGAAGAAGCTGAAGCCGCCGAGTTGGCAGCGAGTGCGGCTGAGATTCTGGCAGCGACAACACCAGCTGCAGCAGTAGTGGCGCCTGCAGCGGTAGTGGCGCCTGCAGCAGTGGTGGAAGCGCCGACTGAGGAAGTCCCCGTCGTGGTGACGGAAGACACCTCACAGCTCATTGCTGCTCGAGATGCAGCAGTGGCTGAAAGCGTTGTGTCACTCACGAAGCGGGTGAAGCGTGCGCTCCAAGATGACCAAAATGCCATGCTCGAGCGACTTCGGTCGGGGAAGTTGAGCGTCGAGGGCGTCATTGGTGCCGAAGCAGATCAGCGTGCGCTCTATGTCGAACAGACCACGCAGGTGTTGCTTTCGACGGCCAAGGCCGGAGCTGCGTTCGCCGCCCGTCCCGGCACCTCGAATGTGACCCCAGATCCTCAACTCATGCAACGCCTCGCCGAGCACATGGCCGCAACGATCGTGACATTGTTGCGTCGACACCTGGCTGACGCTGGAAGTGAACTCACTCCTGAATCACTGTCGGCAGCGTTTAAAGAATGGCGTGGCGCTCGTGTTGATGGTCTTGTGGCTGACGTAGCGCTTAGCGCCTTTGCTTCAGGCCAAGTGGCCCTGACAACCAACAAGGTTCGCTGGGTTGTTGGAGCGTCCGACAAGGGTTGTGCTGACTGTGTCGCCAACAGCGCAGCCGCGCCGAGACTTGGCTCAACAGAGTTTCCTTCTGGGCATCGCCACCCACCGGTGCATGCAGGTTGTCGCTGCGCACTGGTGACGGCAAACACCTGAGGCAATGAGGTCCTAGGCTCAGCCTGTGACCACTCCCACTGATATTCCCGTTCCTCAACCGTCATTGCGTTTTGGCCGACGGGGCTGGTTCATCGTCGCGGGCGTCGCCATCTTGGTTCTCATTGGTTCCCTTCGGACCATCGCCACCATTTGGACCGATCAAATGTGGTTCAGCAGCGCCAAGTTGGGCGAGGTGTGGTGGTCACTCCTTCGAGTGAAGGCCGGCTTGTTCTTCTCCTTTGGCGTGGTGTTCTTCATTGGGCTTTTGCTCAATCTCTACTTGGCTGATGCCATTGCTCGTCGTCGTGGCTTTGTGGCTGACGATGAGGGTCTTCGTCACTTGCAAACGGTCGTGCAGCCGAAGTCCACTCGGCTCTTTGCCCTCATTGCATTGATCTTTGGAGGGTTCGCCGGCGTCGGCACCATCTCGCAGTGGTCGAACTATCTCGGTTTCGTGCATGGGACACCAACGGGAACCCTTGATCCGATGTTTAACCGAGATGTGTCGTATTACCTTTTCGAACTGCCGTTCTATGAGTTCCTTGTGCACTGGTGGGTCATGAGCGTGGCGATCATCGCCGTTGTGGTCGCGGGGTATTACTACCTCGTTGGCGGAATAACGGCTCGAGGTGAACACGGCAGAGTGCGCCAGCCGGTCAAAGTGCACCTTTCGGTACTGTTGGCCCTTATCGCCATTGGCAAAGCGTTTGGCTATGTCTTGCAACCAATGACGCTGTTGTCAAAACAAGGTGGCTACGTCGAAGGGGCTGGCTACACCGACGTGCATGCGCGCATTCCCGCCATGCACCTCTTGCTGCTTGTGTCCATTGGCGCTGCGATCATCTTGCTCATCAACATTCGCCAAAAGGGCTGGGCGCTTCCGGTCATTGCTGGTGGTCTGTGGGCACTCGTGGCGGTGGTGGTTGGTGTGGCCTACCCAGCAGTGCTGCAAGCAATCAAAGTCACGCCGAACCAAGGACTCGAGAAGCCCTATATCGAGCGCAACTTGGAAGCCACCCGAACGGCCTATTCGCTGAAGGGCATCACCCCAGAAAAGTTCGCTGGCTCGGGAAAGCCAACGCCGTCAGATGTTGCAGCAGCCACGCCATCGCTCGCGAATGTTCGACTGTGGGACCCTGATCCCGGCATCACGCTCAAGACCTTCCAAAACACGCAGTCACTTCGGTCCTTTTATGCCTTCAACTCGATTGGTCTTGATCGCTACAAAATCGGCAGTCAACTCACCCCAATGGACGTCGGTGTTCGCGGCCTCAGCCCTGATCTTTCCAACCCAACGTGGGTGAATACACACCTCGTCTACACCCATGGAAATGGTGCAGTCTTGGCCGCTTCGAATGCAGCCAAGCCTGACGGCCAGCCGATCTTCGGCGTGTCTGATGTTCCCTCCACGTCGGCCAAGGGCTACCCAACGGTGACCCAGCCAGAGATCTACTTCCAAGAGGGCCAATCCGGCTACGTCGTTGGCAATACCAAGCAAGCCGAGCTCTCCTACGCGCTGCCTGGCGGCAAGCAGAGTTCCCAGCACTACACCGGCACTGGTGGTGTTCCCGTTGGCTCGATTGCGAGCCGTGCGGCACTGGCTATTCGCCTCGGAGACTGGAACTTCCTCATCTCTGGGCAAATCACGCCGAAGTCCCGAGTGATCTTTGTTCGCAATCCGGTGGAGATGGCGGAGAAGGCCGCCCCATTCTTAACGATTGACTCGCAGCCCTATGCCGCCATCATCGACGGGCGTGTGACCTGGATGCTTGATGGCTACACCACCACCGCAAAGTATCCCTACTCGCAAGATGCCGCTTCTCGGAACTTCATTATCCCAACAGGCTCAAATCTCCAAGGTGGTTTCAACTACGTTCGCAACTCGGTCAAGATCACGGTCGATGCATTCTCGGGTGCGATGACCTATTACGCCTGGCAGCCAGAAGATCCACTGCTCAAGGTCTATGAAGCAAGTTTTCCAAAACTGTTCACCCCAGCAAGTGAAATGTCGGCAGAACTGTTGGCCCACATTCGCTATCCAAATGACCTGTTCTCGGTGCAAGCAGCGGTCCTTGGCCGCTACCACATCGCCACTGCCTCTGCCTTCTACAACGGCCAAGACAGCTGGAACCTGAGCCCGACACCTGGTGTTGGTTCCTATTCGCTTGTCGTGAATAACCGTGCTGCAGCGATCACGATGAACGGTGAAGTTGACCGAATGGCACCGATCTATCAAGTGCAATCGCACCCGAACTCAGCCGAGCAGCACTTCATGGCAACCGAAGCGTTCGTGCCGTCATCGGCAAGTAACAAGTCCTCAAACTTGACGGGCTTTTTGATGGTGAATGCCGATGCGGGCAAGGACTACGGCTCAATGCATCTCTACGTCACGCCGAAGAACGTGAACGTCTATGGACCAGACCAAGCCTCAAACACCATGTTGACCAAGCCGTCGGTGAGTCAAGCCTTCACCTTGCTTGACCAAAAAGGTTCACAGGTCTTGTTGTCCAACCTGCTCATGATCCCTGTTGGCGATTCCATCCTCTACATCCGGCCTGTCTATGTGACCTCGGCCAACAACATCCCACTGCTTCGCTACACCATTGCGGAAATGAATGGTCGAGTGGGCTTTGAAACGAGTTTGTCCACCGCGGTGTCAAAGGTCTTGTTGACGCCGGTGCCTGACATTGGCTCAGGCAATGGTGCGCAGCCCGTGCCCGCCCAAGTCACAAGCCTGTTGGCGCAAGCCAACGAAGCGTATGTGTCGGCACAAGCTGCCCTCCGTCAAGGTGACTTGGCCGCCTATCAAGAGGCCATGGCGCAAGTGGGCAGCCTGGTGAATCAGGCCCAACAACTGCTGAAGTCGGTCGTTGCCACGAAGTAGCAACGCCGGGCAAAAAGTGGCGACACCTTCAGGTGCTACACTCAGAGTCCCACCGCGGGGTGGAGCAGTCTGGTAGCTCGTCGGGCTCATAACCCGAAGGTCAGAGGTTCAAATCCTCTCCCCGCCACCAAGAGGTCTTTACCCAAGGGTATGGACCAGAAGTACCGA
The DNA here is from genome assembly GCA_947447225.1 of Acidimicrobiaceae bacterium. Lineage (GTDB taxonomy): Bacteria > Actinomycetota > Acidimicrobiia > Acidimicrobiales > RAAP-2 > CAIQEU01. Next base: position 9,641 of record CANFJV010000015.1, on the reverse strand, counting down.
AGTCCCGATTTGGCACCGTCCGAGTCGGGACTTCGTGCTTTTCGGGTGGTCGGAGCCTGTAGAGGCGTCTCGCAGTGGCGCGCAGATGCGAAAGAGCCGCCCCGAAGGGCGGCGTAGACGTGTTTGGACGTGACCGGTCAGCAGGTCACGTATGTAGCTGCGTTGTTAGGCCGCTGGCGGTGCGTTGGCGCTCGCCAGAGAGGTGAAGACCTCGGCGTGGCGAGCGACACCGATATTGCGAGGTCGGCCCATGCGGGGCTTGGCGGGCTTGTGGGTCTTGCCTCGTTCGGTATCCCACTTGTTCGCCATGCGCATGTTCACGCTGGCGACATTGAACGCAGCGAGTAGTCCTGTCTTCACCAGGCCACGTACGCGAACGGATCCACGCCGAAAGTTCTCGCGTGCGTGGTCCTTGATGTTGCCGAAGAAGCCCTCAACAGCGTTGCGCCGGTTCACTGAGTCGTACCACTCACGAGAGCCGTAGAGCTCTCGCTGCGATAGTGGGATCTCATCGGCTTGGAAGGTCTGGTACTTCTTCGTGCACACTCCTCCGGCAATGGGGCTCGTCGGCGCATAGACGGCAGGCATCGTGCCTATCGGGAGACCATGCGACGAAGCCGCAAGGGGGCAGATCAGGTTTCCCGCGCTGGCCGGACACTGATAGACCTGCGCCCCGGTGTCCTTGCGCGAACCGTGGGGCACCATCGCGTACTTCGCGCGCTGCGCAATGTCCGCTTGGTAGTCGAGAATCTTGTCGAGATCGGAGTTGACGTGCGGCTGCGGGATAACTCGGAGTCGCTGCGGCAGTGATGGTGAGAAGGGCTGCCCGTCGATGATGATCGCCCCGTGTTGGGTTCCGCTCGGGCCGATTTGGTCGCTCTGGAGTTGGAACACCGGTTCTCCGCCCAGCGCGCGAATCGGCAGGATGAAGTCCGAGCCGTCATTGGACTGGTTGTAGCCACGGTCGAAGAGGACGTCGCCCAGTTGGCCGACGCGCTGCTGATGCGACAGCACGACTGCAAGGCCCATCTTCTTGGTGTCTTTGGTTACCGGCCGAAAGCGCATAGACGTTGTCGCGAAAGGGACGGGGTTGCCTCCGAGCGCTCGGATGGTGGTCGCCGTTGTCATCTCGTAGCCATACAGAGGCGGCTTCTTCGGCAAGTCGCGAGTCGTCGAGGATTGCTGCTTCTTGTTCAACTTGGCGCCGCGGTACAACGCATCGGGGTCGGTTGCGACCCTCTGTCCGACCGTATCCACCTTCTTGGACTTACGCCGACGGTTGGTGCCCCAGGTGGCAATATCGGTGGCGTCCAACGAGATGCTCGTGAGCATGCGCGCTTCGGGGTGCGCACTGAAGTACGCCAAGCGGTCGCAAAGCGTGTCGAAGTCAACAAGGCGATCGTCAAGGGTGCGTTCGTCGCGGTGATCAAGGGCCTTCGTGATCAAGGCATAGAGCCGAGTTACCTGGCGATACGTGACGCCACCCTTTCGTGTGATGCCGAGACGTTTTCGATCCGCCGCCGGCAAGGCATTGAGCACCTCGGGAATGCGGATGAGGTGGCTGCGTCCTGACTGGGGCAGCAATAGGTGCGCGACACAGAGCGTGCGAACCGAGAGTTCGCGAGGTCGGCCAGGGCCGCCCGCAATCTTCGCGATGCAGTCTTCGATGAGCGCGACCACCCCGCTCTCATCGATGACCCGTTCGGCCTGGCGCACGTTGGTGTTCACTTCGAGTCAGCCTTGGTGGCGTGATCACACACGATCTCTAACGCAGGCATGCGCTCGAGGTAGGGGGTAAGGGTCGCCACCGCGACACCCGTCCACGCCAGAACCTCCGGGAACGTCGCCTTCGCGGAGAACAACAAGTCGAGCGACGCGGTGATGTAGGTGGCCCGGAGTCGGTCAGGGGAGAGAGGTGGGATCCCTGCCTTGTTCTTGCCCCACTCCACGATGCGGTCGGTGATGTTCTTCGTGTTGTGATTACCGAGTAGCCAACCCTCAGGTCGGGCCACGCAGATCTCGGCGGCGATCGGAACGAAGCGCTCGAGAAGCAACGCGCAACGCCCGCCAGCGGCGACGAACATGCGGTCGTCGTGGCGGTGAAACGACGACGCCTCAACATCTCGCAAGTCACTGCGCGAAAGCCCGGCCCCGGCGCCAAGTACCACGAGCGCACGAAACGAGACGCGCCGCTCGAGGGTCGACAGTGTCTCGGCGCAGAACAAGAGCGCGTCGATCTCGTCGTCGCTGTACGGGTCCTGTGGGCTGCGCTTGACGTAGCCAAGCGGGGTGTCGCCAACGGGCAAGCCATGTGTTTGGGCCAGTTTGCGCAGAGCTGAACGCGCGTCCGGCGTACCGGCGGGCAGCGTCGCCAAGAACGCCTCAACCAGGGCTGGCTGGAGAAGTATCGCCAGTTCGAGGTCAATGCCTTGGCCGAGGGCGAAGACGCAGAGCCTCACGAAGGGTGTGGCGGTGAGTCGGACATTCTTCACCGGCCCCGCGGCGAGCGGCGCAAGAGCCTCACGAAACAACGGCGCGATCTCGACCCACTGCTCAGTGCTGCAAGGCCCGAGCTTGCCGTGCGAACCGTTGTAGGTGGCGATAAGACGCGCGGACTCTGAGATGGGTTGCTTCGGCACTGCCTGGAGCGTGTCGGTCGTCCAGGGTGGTGCAATCGACCCGGCTCCGATCCTCTATCAATCTGGCGGTGGTGAATCCTGGCGGATACAGGTTGATCTCTAGGTTTCTTAAAGTCATGGAGCGGCGCTGTTAATGCGGCCTGCTAGGCCCGCCAGGCGCTCAAGAATCTCTGGGAACTTGGGTGGGTCACTGTGGAACATACCGGCGGAGACCATTTGGTCGTAGTCATCTTGAAGACTCTTCTCCACCTCCTTGTCGGAGGGGACGAGCAGGAGACCTCCCGTCGCACAAAGGTCGTAGTTGGCCTGGCCTGAGCGATAGAAGACCTTCTTGACCTTGACAACGTCTTCCAGCAACGAGTGAGCGCGCAGCGCACGCTGCCCTATATCCCTTTGGGCAAGTTGATCGAGGTCATACCAGTGGCGAGAAAGTCGCTGAGACCCAGAACGGAACTCACTGCGATTGAGCTCGGCATGGATCAACGTTGCCTTTTCCCAGAAGGTCCTCTCTGGGGCGAGAACGGTCACCGTGGCGGAGGGGAACTCCATTGCGGAGAGCACCGCAAGATAGGGGGTGACTGCGTGCACTTCGTTGGGATCGATTGAGTTTCGCCCACCAAACTCGAGCTTCACGGCGTCCTTTACGTACTCGTCATGCTCTTCGAGAGCGCTGGGGTAATGCACCCAAACGTTCTCGCTGTCAGTGCTGATAGCACCGACTCCGAGACCGAACTCGGAAGCCAATCGAGCACGAAGGTGTGGTGCAACAACCTCAGCGATGTGTTCGGCAACTCGTTCGCGCAAGCGATCGCTGAGACTGTCTTGTTGTCTGCGGCTCGTAGATGCTGCGAATGGGTCAACCGAGCCATCTAAGAGGCGGTAGTCAAGGGTGACATCAACGTCTTCGGAAAATCTGTCGATTGCCTCATATACCTTTGAGAGGGAGGTTCCACCTTTGAATGCCATGGGGAGCGCGTCGGGCATCGTGAAGAGTGCGTCAAGCGCCCAACAAACCCAGACGTCCTTCTCGAGGATCTGGGCGGAACGGCCGGTGCTGGCAGCGTGAGCGACGAGTACGTCGGTCCGCTGCTCTGGACTCAAGGTGAGAAACAGATCAGGCATGAGCCAACTGCGACTCGGTGGCGTACGGTCGAAGAAGTTCACTCAACCACGCCGGCATCAAGCGCCGCCCCGAAACGAGGCGTGCGAACTCTTCTGGCGCCAACTTCTCCTTGATGGCCTCGATGGTCGAAGCATTGACCTCGCCGCTACCTAGATAACGAAGCGCTGCGTACGCGCGGCCGGCACGGGTACCGGCAAAGAGCAAACGGCTGGGCGCGGCGTGGCGCATCTCGATTTTCAATGCTCCAACCTGCATCGTCCGACTGCGACCTGACGTCGCGTAGACAGGGCGCATCGGCATTTGCGTGGTCAGTCCAAACTGACGCGCTGCTTCAGCTCCATGGATCTCAACCACGCTCTGGGATGCCGCGGCCCAGGCTCTGACGATGCTCTCCGCGCTCGGCGGCACCTGACCCACCAAAGGATTGACTTTGGGCCGAACGTAAATGCCTCGAGTCACATTTGTGATTACTTCTTCGCGCGTGAGGTAGGCAAGTGCGTGGTCGACGGCCCCCCTGGGACCGAGCTCTCGTAGTTCAGCCACGGTGAAGGGCTCGCCTGGTGCGCGGGTCATTACATACTCGCGAACCCGTCGAGCAGTTGAGGTCGTGGCAGTAGTCATAGGGGATGTGGCCGTAGTCATGGGAGATACTGTATCAGTATTTCTCCCAAATGCAATAGATAGGCGTGACCTCGGTAAGTAGGTCGGATGCCTTGTCGCCACAATGCGGAGGAGGGTCGATGCCGTGTCCAGGGTTATGTTCGCAGCATGGCGGGCTCGCGAAAGGGTTGGGTGACGAAGACGGACATGAGCCGCTTCTTGCTATGTGGCTGGGGGCCAGTTCAGTGGCATTTCGACGGGGAGAGCGCTGGAAGCGCGCCACCGAAGCCGCCGGATCAGAAGAACGATGCCAACTACCAAGCCTGCGATGCCCAGCACCGTCAACAAAATGCTTCCTGCGGCGCTACGGGCTATGACGCCGGGGCTCTCGGCAACGAAGACTCCCTTGGCGATTGGTCGCGTAAGTCGAATGCGATATTCACCAGGCGCTGGAACATGAAAGACCAACTGTCCGACAGCGGGTAACTCTCGAGGACTGATGTGGTCAGTGCTGGGGTCGAAGTAAGTGGACAGCGTTGCCCCGTTGGCTCTTGAGTTGATGACGATGTCCGATGGAATTACCGAGGGGCACTCGTACGACGCATCGATGGCGTTGGTTTCGCAATAGACGAAGACAACCTTTGGACCTGCTGACAGGTACTGGGTGATGCCCGAGACGGTTACGTCTCTTGGGGCGGCGAGGTAACGGTCGACTCGACTGACAATCCCACTCATCCCGACCACGGCAATAACCGAGGCGAGAACTACCAAGGTTGCGCCGGGCAAAGCTCTGACGCTCCATCGCGGTGCATCGTTAGCAGGGAGCGTCAGAGCCGAAATGGAGGGGACTTCGACACTTCGGCGAGCTCGATACTCTCCGCTGAGAATCAACACCGCAGCAAAAGTGAACAACATCGCGAAACTAATGAACGCTCTCGTTTGGAGAGCGGCGGCAGCGAGGTAGCGCGCCCTGGTAGTGATGGTGACCGAGCCGTGACTATCGAAGTAGTACTGGTGAGTTGCGGCGTTGTAGCCCGGCTGACCGGGAACTCCTGTGATCAACGTCGCGAAGCTCGTGATCGCAGCTACGACCGAGAGCGCAAATAGTGCGACCAGCACGACGCGCTGTGTGCCGTTGAACTGCTTGAAACTGATCGGGACTTTGGTGCGGGGCCAACCGTGCGACCATGACCAAGTGAGCACTGCGATTCCGCCGAATGCGATCGCAAACGCGAAGAATGGTGCAAATACCCAGTCGGGCATCACAACGTGAGGTGTCGCAAAGCTCAGTGCCCAAATGGTCACGTCGGCAACAAGTGCAAAGATCGCCACGTACATCGTGACCCTTGTCAGCCAGAGAGCGAACTTCCAGGTCAAGAAGGAGACCTCACGGGTCTTCTTCGGCTGGGGCTCAACGGGATTCATGTCATTCATCATGTCCTCCGCCACAACCTATGCACTGGTGAGCTCTGGTCACCGTTACGGACTCGCCGACTTTTGATGATAACTCGTGCACGATGTCGCTCGACGGCCTTGTCGCTGCTAGTGATCCGACTTAGGTAAATACCCCACCAACGAAAGTGCAGGTCAGGGTCGGTCCGAGAGGACCGGCCCTCCTGTTTCTCGGATCGCCATCCCTACCTCGGTCCCTACAACTCGAAAAGTCTGTATAGGGTTGTGCTCGTGCGAGGCACGAAGCGCAAGCGTCGGGAAGGCGTCTGGTAGGTCCGGGTCTACGTTGGACGCGACCCCGTCACGGGCAAGCCTAAGCAGATCTCCAAGACCGTCCACGGCGGTGCCGGGGCAGACGATGCAGTCCTTCGGGACCTGATCGAGAACCAGACGCCGTCCCGCATGGACGGGCTCGGCGCCACGGTCAACCAGCTCCTCGACCGGTGGCTGGAGGAGTGCGAGCGCATGGACCTCTCGCCGACCACGATGCGCACCTACCGGTCGCAGATCGAGCGGACCATCCGACCTCGGCTCGGCAAGGTTCCGCTGACCCAGCTCACCCCCAAGCACCTAGACGACCTGTACGGCGCCATGAAGGCCGCCGGAAAGTCCGCCAAGACCATCAGGAACCATCACGCCATCCTGTCGGCGGCGCTCCACCAGGGCGTCCGGTGGGGATGGATCCGAACCAACGTCGCCGAGCTGGCCAAGCCACCCCGGGTCGTCCAGCGACGAGTCAACGCTCCGTCGGTGGAGATGGTCCGAACCGTGATCGAGAAGGCCGAGGAGCGCGATCCCCGGCTCGCTCCGCTACTCATGCTCGCGGCGCTCACCGGCATGCGCCGTGGTGAGCTGTGCGCGCTCCGCTGGACTGACGTTGACCTGGAGGCCGGGCAGCTCGACGTCTCCCGCTCCGTCGTCGTCGTGCCGGGCGGGCTCGCCGAGAAGACCACCAAGACCGACCGCGGCCGTCGCGTTGCGCTCGACGAAGTCGGCGTCGCCATGCTCACCGAGTACCGAGCGCTCGTCGACCAATGGGCAGCAGACGCAGATGGGGAGATTGCCGAAGACGCCTTCGTCTTCTCTCCCCACGTCGATGCGTCGACCCCGTTCCGGCCCGACAACGTCACCGGATTCTTCATCCGCGTTCGCGATGACCTCGGCCTAGACGGCATCCGGCTGCACGATCTCCGCCACTTCACTGCGACGCAGCTCATCGGCGCTGGCGTCGACGTGCGCACGGTGGCCGAGCGGTTGGGGCACTCGGACGCATCACTGACACTCCGCGTCTACAGCCACGTCCTCGAAGAACGCGAGCGAGCAGCCGCGGCCGTGATGGGTCGCGCGCTCAGGCCACCGGTCCCCGTCGTGACACCGCCGAAGAAGCGACGTGTGGCGGCGAAGACACCGTGACCGAGGAAGGTCCACTCCATCTCCCACTCGGCGGAGTCGTCAAGTTGCGGCTTGCTACCGGCACTCCCGGTGAAGTGATCGAGGTCGACATTGGCGATCCCAAAGCTTGGCGTCGCGATCATCCCGACGCATACCAAGAAGTCCTCGCCGACATGGATGCACGGATCGCTGAGGTAGTCGACGGCTGGGGGATGGATCCACCCGCACCGACTATCGCCGAGCCGCTAGTCGTAACGGTTCCGGAGAACACGCCGGTCCGCCGAATCAAGCCGCTCCCGTCATCGGAGGATCGCCTCACGATGACGGTGGAGGAGGCAGCGAAGGCACTCGGCATCAGCCGAGCCTTCGCATACGAGGCCGTGAACAACGGCGACATCCCCACCATCCGGATCGGCCGTCGCATCCTGGTTCCCAAAGCAGCGTTGAACCGGCTGCTGTCCGGATGAAGGGGTGTACCGGGCCGCATCAAATGCCCGTTCGGGAGAGATCCCGGATCAACCGGGCGTTGTCAACTACACGCGGGTAACGTCAACTGGGTACGGAGTGCGCGTCTGAATGACAGTTTAGCGTTGTCATGGGGACACGGTTAGCGTATGCTGGGTACGTGAAACGTGATCAGCTGACAACGCGCAAGGCGACTGCGAGTGTGGCTCCCGTCCTCGCCGAGCTGGAGCTGCGCCAGCCTTCTGTAGTCACGTCGGACCTGATGGCAGATGTTGTCGCGGCCGCAGGCTCGCATCTCGTCGCTGATGCGGCCGTAGAGCGGCTGGTGAGGGATGGCTGGCTCTTCCCGCTGCGCACTCAAGGTGCCTGGGAGTTCATCCCGGCCTCGCGAGCCGGGAGGTACCCCTCCGGAGACGCCTGGATCGAGCTACGAGCGCTGCTGTCCCGGCGACCGAACGCGCCGGTCGCCGTGGCGTTTGCCTCAGCGGTTTGGGAGTTGGGGTACAGCAGTCACCAACCATCGCGCCCGACCTTTGCTCACCGGCCTGGGTGGCGCGCGCCGCGAGCGCTCGGCGCCGCTCGGTCGGTCAGCTACAACTGGCGCCTCCCCACATGGGAGAAGGAAGGGCTCCCCATCTGGCATCCAGCGACCGTCGTCGTAGCAGCGGCTAATCGCCCGGACGCACAGGACGACTGGGGTAATGCCGACGACTGGCTACCAGAAACTATGCGTGCCACTACTCCTTCCGACGTCCTGACCGAAGCGCGAGACAGAAGCACCGTGACGCTTGCCCGGCTTGCGTACTTCGCCGAATGGTCGGGTCGCCATGACATCGTCGAAGCGTTGACGCCGCTCATGCCCGAACGCCTTCCGGTCACCTTCCTAGGATCCCGCCACCCTCGTGGCCGATGGATCAAGCGCTGGAAGCTCTACGACGCGCTGTTGCCAGCAAGATGATCACCGAGGGGTATCTCGCTCGACACCACATGGGTCGGAGTGGCATGACCGGCCCGGCGCTACTCGACGTTGCGCAGGACTATGCGCTGCAGTTTCTCTTCCAGCATGAGATCTTTGACCTCGGCGTGGTTCTCAAGGGTGGGACCTCGCTGCGAAAGTTCCGTGCCGGAAATGCAGGGCGGTTCTCTACGGACCTCGACTTCGCCGCGCCTGACGCCGACACAGGTGAGTTGCTGCTCGATACGCTCGACGGTGCGGTGATCGAAGGTGTCACATTTCACGTGACGGACCGAACGGCGCTTCGCGGCAAGCTCGACATCGAAACCACACTCGGTCGCCCGGACATCCCGGCGAGAATCGAAATCACGCCGCGCCCACTGTGGCTCCCGCGTGAGCCGCTTGCACCAATCCCATTGCCGGTTCACAAGGGATATGAATTCGAGCTTCCGATTCTTCCGGCCCCGGCGCTCGAAGAAGCGCTGGCGGAGAAACTCGCCGCCTGGCGACGACGACGCAAGATCCGCGACCTCTACGACCTGTTCTGGTTCGGCCAGGGAGCGCTGAACGAGGCGCTCGTGCGACGGGTCTTGATACTCAAGGTCTGGCACGACGTCGTCGACGATGGGCTCGGGAGCGGACCCTTCGAAGGGGCCACCCTCATTGAGGACTTCGACGCCGACAGGCTCCCGGCTGAAGATATCGGCCTTCTCACCCAGCCTGTCGAACCGCGTCGGTGGCTCGATTTCGTGCGGGAGCGGTATGCCTTCGTCACGAGTCTCGACGCGGCAGAACGCGAAGTCGCACGGTGCAATCCCGGCGACCGGTGGGCCGTTCAGCAACTCACGGAAGCCCTCGTCAAGCAGCAGGGGTAGCCAAGAGAAGCCATCGCTGACGTTCGTCCCCGCTGACGACCATAAACGTCAGTGGCCGCAGCGACACGATCATCAACAACAGCGCGACCGGCGCGAACATGATCGTCGCGACGAAGACGAAGACGAAGACGAAGACGATG
>CANFJV010000014.1 GCA_947447225.1 Acidimicrobiaceae bacterium | reverse complement strand
GCCGCTCGCCGTGCCAATGCCCGACTCTTTGAGTCCTATCGATTCCAAGGGAACGACGTGTATCCAAACCCACTCCCGGCCAAAGCAATGGCTCGCCACCTTGGTTTTTCCGTTGGCCAGTGTCGACTTCCCATGGGGAGCGCAGACGCGGCACTCGATGCTCAAGCAAGTGCCGTCTACGAGCGTCTCGTCGCCGCCCGTGGCTAAGCCTTCACGTCCGCGGCAAGCGTCAGCAAAGGCAACCTCAACCGTGAGAGCCAAAGCCCCAATTGAGCGTCCGAAAAAGCATCGCCCGTCCGCTGGTGATGTGCGGGTGGTCTTCCTTGGCGGCCTCGGCGAAATTGGCCGAAATTGCGCGGCCATTGAGGTAAACGGCCGCATTGTGCTGATTGACTGTGGCGTCATGTTCCCAGAGCCCGACATGCTCGGCGTTGACGTCATCATCCCGGACTTCACCTGGTTGCTCGAACGCAAAGACAAGATCGATGGCATTTTGTTGACCCATGGTCACGAAGACCACACCGGGTCGATTCGCTACCTCGCCATGCACTTGGACAACATTGACGTCTATGGCTCTGCGCTCTCGCTTGCGCTCGCTCGTCCTCGGCTAGAAGACGCACGTCTCCTTCGCCATGTGACCTTTCACGAAGTGGCTGACCATGAGCGACGTGTCATTGGCAATGTCGACGTTGAATTCATCCCGACGACCCACTCGGTGCCATCGGCCTATGCCTTGGCCATCCACACCCCGCAAGGCGTCATCTTGCACTCAGGTGACTTCAAGATCGATCTCACGCCGGTTGATGGTCGGCGCACGGACTTAACTCGCATTGGTGCACTTGCGGCCAATGAAGGCATTCGCCTGTTGCTGTCGGACTCCACCAATGCGGAGAACCCAGGCTTTACTGAATCAGAAGCCTCGGTTGGACCGGTACTGAAGGGCGTGTTTCACAGTCATCGCAACAAGCGCATCATTGTGTCGTGCTTTGCCAGCCATTTGCACCGAATCCAACAAATTGTTGATGCAGCGGTCGATAGTGGTCGAAAAGTCACGACGCTCGGTCGATCGATGCAGCGAAACATTGAGCTCGGCATCAATTTAGGGCTCTTGCAAATTCCTGAGACTGCACTCATCACGCTCGAAGCAGCCGAAAAACTTCCCCCCGCAGAGGTCTGCGTGCTGTCAACAGGGTCACAAGGCGAGTCACTTTCCGCCATGACGCTGCTTGCCCGAGGAGCCAATCGCTTCTTGACGCTTGAACACGATGATGTCGTGATTTTGTCCGCGCACCCTATCCCTGGGAACGAACACTCAGTTGGCCAGGTCATTGATGACCTTCACCGTCGAGGGGTTGAAGTGGTGCATTCTGGTCATGCCCACGTCCATGTTTCCGGCCATGCCCGTCAAGGTGAGTTGGCGCTACTTCTGCAGATTGCCCAACCTGAATTTTTCATCCCGGTCCACGGGGAATTCCGCCACATGGTGCACCACGCTGAGTTGGCTGAGCGAGTCGGCATGGCGCACCGAAATGTGCTCCTGTGCGAAGACGGTGATGTGGTGACCTTGTCCGATACCTCACTCACGCTGTCGGGCACGATTCCGGCCGGCTATGTCTTTGTTGATGGCAATACCGTCGACGTCGGTGGGGAAGTCGTAAAGACGCGCCGGACGCTGGCAGATGAAGGATTTGTCGTGGCTGCGTGTGCAGTCAATATCAAAAGTGGCAAAGCCATTGGTTATCCAACGGTGACGGCCCATGGCTGGCTCCGCGACGACCGAACCGCAGCACTGTTGGAAGCTGCAACCGAAGCCGTTGACAAAGCAGTAGCACTCGCGCTGAAAGAGCCCGATCGCTCTGTTGCCTCAATTGAAAAAGCGGCCAAACGAGCGCTTGGCAAATATGTGGGAGAAAAGACCCGACGCAAACCCATGGTGGTTTCCGTTGTGGTTGAAGTGGTCTGATCAGTCTTTGATTGGTTCGCCGTGCGGCGCATTGGCAACGTTGCGCCGCCAATACGGCTTGGTCGCAATGGCCGACACTGCAACGCCACGATCGGTGAGCAGTGACCGAACCCGGTTGACGATAGAGAACTCGGCATTGAGGTAGCACTGCAGGCCCTCTTCGGCGAGGAATTCGGCCGAGAGCGCTTCTACGGCAGCGAGAAACGGCTCGACGTCGCCATGGGCAACTGGACTCAGTACTTCGACGCCAATTTCTACCGCTGACGACGACGCAGTGAACGCCATCGCGTCCTGCGTGCTCGGGAATGCAGCAACGACGTGAACGTGCCCCGAGGAAATAGACCGAACCATTTGTGAGGTCGCCGCAAAGGCGGAGTGGTCGGCAAGAAACAAGTGCCGAGCCGCGGCGTGGTTCACCGGCTGCTTTCCACGTGGCCCTACGGCATCGATGAGATCGCCTGGTTGAAGGTGTGTTGCCCAAGTTTCGCCTGGTCCATTGCCTTTCAGAGCAATGAGGAGCGACATCGTGCCCGCCTGAGGGTCGAGATCGACAATGGAATAGCGGCGCCGAACAAATTGTCCCTGGCCAACAGGGACCTCAACCATGATGTCTTGTCCGGATTCAGCTTGGAGGCCGAGCAAGTCATTGCTCTCGAGCGCAATCTCGAGCAACGAGGGTGAGCGAAATTCGGTGAAACGCACACGAAGATCGAGGCCGATTACGCCCTCGAGTCGAGAGAGAAGGCTCGCTCGATCGGTTGCTCGCTTGTCGGGGATAGTCATCATTGCCTCCGCCGCGAGCCTAGACGTTGGGCGTTGACGGCGAAGAGTGGGAATTTCGTTTTTTCGTCGGTGCCTCAGCGATTCGCACCGCAATCAGTCGCTCAACGAGCGCTTTCGGCAGGGGCTGGTCAATGGCAAAGCGGAGCGCCCCTCGAGAGGTCTCATAGCCAAGAAGTTCACCGTCGAGTTGCGAGAACACAGATCCGCTGTGGGGGAAGTAGCTCAAGTGGTTCTTGTAGGCGCCAAAACCAGCAACGACGTAGCCGTCGAGGCGAAAGGCGGGAAGTTGATACGAAATACACTCTTCGGCCTCAGGGATGATGGACAGGATGGTTGCTCTCAGCGCTTGGAGCGTCGCACGTTTGACCGGGTCAAGGCCGTCAACATACGCAGTGATTTCTTCCCGTGACATGCATGCAGTCTTTCGACTACTGAGGCACGACGTCAACTTTGTTCGAAACCGGAACTACGAACGTTTCCCCCTGCTCGCCGGGCCACTTTTTCGAGGATTTCGTGCAATTCCCCCGATAAATCACAGCAACTCAGTAGGCTGGAGGAACTGTGGCAAATCCTTCTGGGCGCGAGCCTTCCCGTCGGCCTCCGGCCAAAAAAACCGCCCCCAAGCACGGGGCAAAGCCAAAGGGCTCAAGTCAAGCTCGAGCCCCCAAGTCAACGGCGAAAGCCGCACCGGCTGCGAGCACGGCTTCGTCTCGCGAGGCACATGCTCCTGGTATTGATCTTTCCGCCATTGCCCTTGGAACTGTTGGCATCCTGATCGGACTGGCCACGTGGATGCATGCCCTTGGGCCGGCTGGGACGACGCTGAATACGATTCTTGCCACCTTGTTTGGCTGGGGTCGACTGCTCGTGGCACCGGCGGCCATTGCCGCTGGGGCAATTGTGTTGTTCGGACATCTGCGGCTGAATTGGCAGCGTTTTGCCATTGGCGGAGTACTCGCGATGGTGTCGACGAGCGGACTTGCTGACTTGGCTAATGGGAGTCCAAAGATTTCGGCCACCCCGAGCGTGCTGCGTGAGGCTGGCGGCTACTTGGGCGCCCTCTCTGGAACCTCCCTTGCTTCGGTGATTGGCACCGCTGGCGCCGTTGTGGTGCTCGTCGCACTACTCGTCTATGCCTTGGTGCTCGCAACGGGGATCTCCCTCGTTGAGTTGTGGCGACTTACCCGTCATGGCTACGAAGCCGCAGCCACCTGGCTCCATGACTTTTTTGCCAGCACTCGCTTTGAAGGCGCAACTGGCCTTGAGCCAGTCGAAGACGTGGCACCAGCACGTGACGCAAAGCCACCACGACGCCGGTCTGCCAAGGCCAGCGATGATGAGCCCTTTGACCAAGACGAGGGGCGGGCTTCTTCTCGGACCGCTCCGGTGGTCGCCGGTGAAGAAGGCGCCGAAATTGTCGGCATTGAGCCAGTGGCAAAGGCGCCGAAACCCAAAAAACCGGCCAAGCCAACGGTGTCGGGAAACTGGACCTTGCCGTCGCTTGACTTGCTGAAGCGAAGCCAAGAGCACCGCCACGACGAGCAGCAAACTGCCACTGCGGGCAAAGAACTCGTTGAAGCGTTGCGGACCCATGGCGTTGAGACCACCTTGGTTGGTTGGACGACCGGGCCAACCGTCACCCGCTATGAGCTCGAACTTGGCGCTGGGGTGAAGGTGGCGCGCATTACGTCGCTTCACCGAGACATCGCCTACGCAATGGCAAGCCCTGATGTTCGCATCTTGGCGCCGATTCCTGGGCGGCAGGCGATTGGTATTGAAGTGCCAAATCGCCAGCGTCAACTCGTGGCCCTTGGTGACATTTTGACGTCAAAAGAAGCCGCAGAAGCCCATCATCCACTTGAAGTTGCCATTGGTCGCGACATCTCGGGCAAGGCAGTCATGGTCAATTTGGCCGAGATGCCCCACATTTTGATTGCTGGATCAACGGGCTCGGGTAAGTCCTCGTGCATGAACTCACTCATTACGTCGGTGCTCATGCGTTCGACCCCAGATGAAGTTGAGATGATCCTCATTGACCCAAAGCGGGTCGAGCTTGGCCAATACAACGGCCTGCCACATTTGAAGACCCCAGTGGTGGTTGATCCAAAAAAGGCGGCCAATGCGCTGAATTGGGCCGTCAAAGAAATGGAACGCCGCTACGACCTCTTAGCTGAATATGGCCTTCGAGACATCACGGGCTGGAACCAAGCCTTTGACCGCGGTGAGCTCGTCAGTCCAAAACGACCAAATGACAAAGAACGTATTCGTCAAGCGGCGCAATCTGCCCATGCAGCCGTCCATGGCGAGGAACTCTTTGTGGACCCGGTGGGTGATGACGACGACGACGACGCACCGAAGCGGATGGCGTTCATGCTCGTCATTGTCGACGAGCTCAATGACTTGATGATGGTGGCTGCTCGAGACGTTGAAGAGTCCATTGTTCGCATTGCACAAATGGCTCGAGCGGTCGGTATTCACTTAGTGCTCGCCACCCAGCGACCCTCGGTCAATGTGGTGACCGGTGTGATCAAGGCAAACGTCCCGTCCCGCATGGCGTTCTCGGTGTCATCGCTCGCCGACAGCCGGGTGATCTTGGACCAAAGCGGTGCCGAGCGCCTCGTTGGCAAGGGCGACATGCTGCTCGTCACTGCCTCATCGAATATCGCTCGCCGTATTCAAGCGCCGTGGGTCTCTGAAGAAGAGGTTCGCTCTGTCGTTGCCGAATGGCAGCGTCAAGGCGGCACGAGGGAGCCGGTTATTGCGCTGTCTGACCTTGAAGGTGAGCGTCGCAGTGGGCCAATAAGTGGCGGTTCATCTGCTCCAGCTGGATCAGATGATGATCTCTACTTGCGAGCCCGAGAACTCGTGGTTCGCAACCAAACGGGTTCTACGTCAATGTTGCAGAGATCCCTTCGCGTCGGCTTTGCTCGCGCCGGTCGACTCATGGACATGCTCGAAGAACAAGGTGTGGTTGGACCATCTGATGGTTCAAAGACGCGAGAAGTGCTGTGGTCACCAGAGCGCCTCGATACGGAAATGACCTGATCTTCTCGCAAGAAGGCCTCCAGGCAGTAGGACAAGTCGCGTAAGGTTGAGCCGTGAGAGCAAAGGTTCCTGGTTCAGCGGCAAACCTCGGTCCAGGCTTTGATGCCTTGGCGTTAGCCCTTGATCGATATGTCGAAGTCGAGATTGTTCCGGCGCCAAAACTGTCGCTTGAGACCTTCGGCGAAGGTGCGGGTCAGTTCGAACCCGAAGAACACCTCGCCGTTCAAGTTGCACGCTCGGTCATTGGTCATGATCGTTTCCATATGTCGGTGACCAGTGATGTGCCCTTGGCGCGGGGACTTGGCTCTTCTGCTGCGTTGGCAGTTGCCGCTGCCGCTGCTGCTGGATCTCCAGATCCACTCGGCGTGGCTGTTGCGCTTGAAGGTCATCCGGAAAATGCTGCCGCTTCGGTGGTTGGTGGTCTGATTTCTGCCTGCATGATTGGCGACCAGGCGAGGGTGGTCAAGTTGCCCCTTGATCCGGCACTGCGCTTTGTGCTGGTCGTTCCTGACCGAACGCTCAAGACCAAAGACGCACGTGCGGCGCTTGCCGACACGGTGCCACGCGCCGATGCAACCTTCAATTTGGGCCGATTAGGGCTCCTGCTTGCCGGACTCGCCGATGCACGATTTTTAGTACCCGAAGCCGCCGATGACCGACTCCATCAGCGTCAACGCACCCCGCTGTTTCCCGAGTCTCCAGCACTTCTCGCCGCGTTAACCGAATCTGGAGCGCTCGCGTCGTGCTGGTCAGGGGCTGGGCCGTCGCTGCTTGGCATTGCGACCGATGATCATGCAGAAGCAGTGGCCGAAGGTGCTCGGCTCGCCATGGAGCGCGAACGCGTTGCCGGGAGTGTTGCAGTGCTGCACGCTGACCTCCAGGGCTTGGTAATTGGTGCAGAGCCAATTGCTCGGAAGAACTGACCGAGCGCGGCTGCTTCCTGCGTAGGCTGACATGGTGGCCAAAAAGTTTCTGATCTCGACCTATGGCTGCCAACTCAACGAGCACGATTCTGAGCGCATTGCTGGCCAGCTCGTTGGAGAGGGCATGGAAGCAACCACCGAGGTTGACGACGCCGACGTCATCATCTTCAACACCTGCACCATTCGTGAGAATGCCGATACCAAGTTCTATGCCCACTTGGGCCACTTAAAGACGCTCCGAGAGCAGAATCCCGATCTCGTTATTGCCGTTGGCGGCTGTATGGCCCAAGCCCAAGGCGGCGCCATTATGGAGCGGGTTGGTCATGTTGACCTCGTCTTTGGGACCCACAATGTCGGTGAGGTTTCCAACCTCATTGCCGAGGTGCGAAAGTCCGGCAAGCTTGTTGCCGTCCCCGATGAACCAGCCCCATCAGGTGGCGACCTCGATCAAGCATTAACCGCCGTTCGAGCATTGCCCTTCACTGCATGGGTGACACTTCAGACCGGGTGCAACAACACCTGTGCGTACTGCATTGTCCCTGATGTGCGCGGTGGGGAAGTGTCTCGACCCTTTGCCGATGTGGTCACTGAGGTCAATGAACTGGCCAAGCGTGGAGTGACAGAAGTCACCTTGCTCGGCCAGAACGTTAATTCTTATGGCCGAGACTTGACCGGTCGAGGTCCGTTGTTTGCCAATCTGCTTCGAGCGGTTGGTGAGGTGGAGGGAATCCGTCGAGTTCGATATACCTCGCCGCATCCAAAAGATCTTCGCCCCGACGTCATGGCGGCAATGGCTGAAACTGACGCAGTGTGCGAGCAGCTGCACTTGCCGTTGCAGTCAGGGTCGAATCGAGTGTTGTCGGCCATGCGTCGTGGCTATACGGCCGAGCGCTACTTGGAGAAACTGCGTGCCGCTCGAGCCCTGATTCCCGACTTGGCCGTCACGACGGATCTCATTGTGGGCTTTCCTGGTGAGACCCATGACGAGTTCGAAGAGACGCTCGAGGTTGCCGCTGCAGCCGATTGGGATTCGTCGTTCACCTTCATCTTTAGCCCCCGCGAAGGCACGCGAGCAGCGAAGATGATTGAGGACTTTGTTCCACAAGACGTGGTGGCTGAACGCTTTGCCCGCCTTATTGGCGTCGTTGAGCGATCCGCACTTCGTCGCCATCAAGAACGAGTAGGCCGTGATGAAGAGGTCCTCGTTTTAGGGCCGTCAAAGACCGATGCCGCACTTGTTTCTGGGCGGACCCGACAAGGCAAGTTGGTGCACTTCGCTGCCCCGAAGGAAGCCTCGCTTGCTGGCGCCTATGCCCAGGTGACGATCACCTATGGCGCCCGCCATCACTTGCTCGGTGAATACCGAGAACTGCTCAGCGCACCTCGACACCGCCGGTCAATTCCTCTTCTCGCGCGCTGATCGTGACCGCTGCGCCAGTCGCACTTGTTGGGACCACGGCAAGTGGCAAATCCCGCGTTGGCATGGAGGTGGCGACGAAGCGTGGCGACGTAACCATCCTTTGTGTTGATTCAATGTGTGTGTATCGGGATCTCACGATTGGAACGGCGAAGCCGAGTCTTGAAGACCAAGCCCTTGTGCCACATGGGCTGCTTGATCTCGTGGACCCAAGTGATGAATTCTCGGTCGCTCAGTTTCAATCCTTTGCGGCAGCTGCCATTCGCGAGGCGCAAGATGGTGGGCGAGTACCGCTACTTGTTGGCGGAACGGGGCTCTATCACCGTGCGGTCATTGATGATTTGGAACTCCCTGGGCAATTCGCTGACGTTGCTGATGAGCTTTGGAGAGAAGTGGAAACCCTCGGCACAGAACCGCTCTTTGCGCGCCTTGTTGCGCTCGACCCTGTGGCGGCAAGCCGAATGGAATCAACCAACGCCCGCCGCATTGTCCGAGCACTTGAAGTCACCATTGGGTCGGGTCGCCCATTTTCTTCCTTTGGTCCTGGACTTGAGGCCTATCCAAAAACGGGAATCCGCCAACTTGGTATTTCCTTTGATCGTGAAGCGGTTGACCATGCGATTGCAACTCGGGTGGACGCGATGATTGAGCAAGGTTTCGTTGCAGAAGTTGCGTCGCTGCTCAATCGACAAGTCCCACTTGCTCGCACTGCGGCGAAGGCAACGGGCTATGCCCAAATTGCAAAGTATCTGGCTGGCGAGTTGACCCTGGAAGCGGCGAAGTCCGAGATTTCTTTGGCCACTCGCCAACTTGCTCGACGACAGTGGGCATGGTTTCGACGGGACCCCCGAATTCAGTGGCATCCCTTGGCCGAAATTGCCGAACACCTCGACCAGGCGCTCGAAGAGGCCACGTATTCGGTGCGAGACTAGAAAAATGGGAGTGACCGAGCGAATCGTCAATGCGACCTACCACGAGGGTTGCGGCAATGACTTTCTTGTCATTGTTGACCTTGACCGTGAAATCAGCCCAACTGCACTCGAGGTTGAGCGACTTTGCGCCAGAGATGGCCAGCACGGTGCTGATGGATTTATGGCCATTCGACGAGGTGAGGGAACCGATTTCGAGATGACCCTGTGGAACGCCGATGGGGGCCTTGCGGAGATGTCGGGCAATGGCATTCGCTGTTTCGCTCAGGCCGCGCATTTGGCTGGACTGGTGGCTTCGTCGCAGATGACCGTCGCAACTCGTGCGGGGGTGAGAACCGTCACCTACGTAGAAGGCGACACCGCAGACGTTGGCACGGCTTCTGTCACGATGGGGCCGGTCATGTTGCTTGATGAAGTTGACGTTGCAGGCGCCAAAAGCGCTCGACGAGCCTCGGTCGGCAACCCGCATTTAGTGATTTTGGTTGATGATGCCACCGCGATTGACCCCATGGCACAAGGACCCGAGCTCTCAACTGCACCAACGCTCGGCACCAATGTCGAGTGGATTAGCCCACGAGGTCGCCACGAACTCGATTTTGTCGTCTATGAGCGAGGTGCTGGTCCAACCAAAGCTTGTGGAACTGGCAGTTGTGCTGCAGCGGTCGTGGCGCATGCAGCTGGTCTCGTAGACCAACAGGTGCTCGTGCACAACCCAGGTGGAACCTTGAGCGTGGACTGCACCGACCCAAATGACGTTGTGCTGTCAGGCCCGGTGTCATGGCTCGAAACCGTCAGTGTGTCGGTGAGCACGTCAGCGTGACTTCGGCCTTTACCGACACCCTTATTTCGAGGGAAATTCGAGAGAAAATCATCCTCGTTGGTGTCACCTTGTCGGGCCAAACGACCGAAGAAACCGATGCCCACTTAGAGGAGTTGGCACTGCTCGTCGACACGGCCGGAGCCGAAGTTGTAGGGGTGCTCACCCAGCGCCGAGAAAGTCCGGATCCAGCGACCTATCTCGGAAAGGGAAAAGTTGCTGAACTTGTTGAACTTGCCTATGGCGTCGATGCGGACACTGTTGTCTTTGACGATGAATTAACCCCCGCACAGCAGCGCAACTTGGAAAAGCAACTCGGCCGAACCGCCATCACAAGGACGGCGGTGATCTTGGACATCTTTGCCCAAAACGCCACCAGTCCTGAAGGAAAAGCCCAAGTGGAACTTGCGCTTTTGCGGTTCCGGCTTCCTCGACTTCGCGGTCGCGGCATTTCGCTCTCGCAGCAGTCTGGTGTCATTGGCACAAGAGGTCCTGGCGAAACCCAATTAGAAGTTGACCGCCGCCGCCTTGTTCGCCGAATGGTGCAATTAGAAACCGAACTGAAGCGCGTTGGCGCAACGAGAGCGACCCAGCGTGCCGCCCGGCAGCGTGGACGTCGCCATGAGGTGGCCCTCGTTGGTTACACCAACGCCGGCAAGTCGTCACTCCTCAATCGGCTGACCGGCGCTGACGTTGTGGCTGAAGACCGCCTCTTTGTCACCTTGGATCCACGGACCCGCCAATTTGCACTACCAGGTGGCGAGACCATCTTGATGACCGACACCGTGGGTTTCATCAGAAAACTTCCTCATGAACTGGTCGAAGCGTTTCGGTCAACCCTTGATTCGGTTCACTTGGCGGAACTCGTGTTGCATGTCATTGATGGTTCAGCCGACGATGTTGACGTACAGATTGATGCCGTCAATGAAGTACTCCGAGAAATCGATGCAGATGGGGTTCCTCAGATTCTTGTGGTGAACAAAGTCGACCTTTCACCTGATGCACGACTGCTCGCAGCGCGACTGCATGGCGTGCCGATTTCGGCCGCAACGGGAGAAGGAATTTCGGAACTCCTCGACATGATTGGCGATCGGCTGCGCATTGGCGACTCGGTGTCGACCTTGCTCGTCCCCTTCGATCGTGGTGATGTGTTGGCCGCACTCCATCGAGAAGGTGAAGTGGTGGAAGAAACTGTTGGCGAGACCGCAGTGCTTATTCGAGCAGTCCTTGACCGCGCGGCAACGGCCAAGTTCGCTCCGTTCATGAAAGAGAAGCAGTGATGGGATTTACGCCACCGCCCTACCCCTATGACCGCCTGAACGCGCTTCGAGACCTTGCGGTGGCGAACTTTGGCTCCGCCATTGATTGTTCGATTGGCACGCCATGTGACGCACCACCAGCGGCAGTGCTTGACATGTTGGGCAACTCCAATGCCGAGCGTGGGTATCCAACCTCAGCAGGAAGTGTGGAGCTTCGCACTGCCATTTCTCGCTATGTCGAGCGGACGTTCGCCGTTGCCATTGACGCCGACAATGTGGCGGCGTGTGTTGGCACAAAAGAGTTCGTTGCGTCCTCCGCACAGTATTTGCACTTGAAGGACCCAAGCAAAGACACGGTGCTGTTTCCGGCTGTGTCGTATCCGACCTATGCCATGGGGGCAACGTTGGCCGGACTTCGGTCGTTGTTCGTTCCAGTCGACGAACAAGGCCGCCCAGATCTCTCCGCTCTCGCCCAAGACGACATTGACCGAGCGTTGCTGTTGTGGTCGAACTCGCCGTCGAATCCGACTGGCGCGCTCGAGGACTTAGCGCACGTCGCGAACTGGGGCCGAAGCCAAGGAGTGCCGGTGTTTTCTGATGAGTGTTACGCCGAATTCACCTGGGAAGGAAGGCCGAGGTCAATTCTTGAAAGCGGACTCGATGGGGTCGTGGCGGTGCATTCAATCTCTAAACGGTCCAACTTGGCCGGCGTTCGCTGCGGTTTTTACACCGGTGACCCAGAGTTCGTGCAGTTCTTAAAGGGTGTGCGACAACATGGCGGGCTCATGGTGCCAGGTCCCGTGCAGGCAGCGGTCGCAATTGCCTACAACGATGACGACCACGTCCAAATCCAGCGTGACGTCTATTTGCGGCGTCTTCGCATGCTGGCTGAAGCATTGAGCCTTGCGGGAATACCAGCCGAAGTGCCCGAGGGAACCTTCTATCTGTGGGTTGCCGTACCCAGCCGTTTTGAACATGGCTGGGAGCTCGCGGCGATGTTGGCCGAATCAACTGGTCTCATTGTGAGTCCCGGTGATCTCTATGGCGATGCTGGAGCTGGATTCATTCGTATTGCCGTCGTCGTGCCTGACGAACAAGTTGCCCTCGTCGTGGAGCGATTGGCGAGTTCGTCACGTTGATGCGGTGAGCTCAACCACATTGCCTTCGAGGTCGACCACGTTGAGATGAACGGTGCCGTTCCACTCCCAACGGGAGTGTTCGACCTCATCAACACCCCCGTGGCGGCGAAGTATTGCCCGTGCGGCGTCAAGGTTTAGAACGGGAAAGCTCAGCTTGATCGCAGCGTCTTCGCGAGCACGAGGTGGAGTCGTGATGGTAAAGGTGTCAGCGAGTTCTGTTGGGATCTGCACAATGGTGAGGGAGAAGCCCCCACCGTTCATGGTGCAAAACGAGTCGCCTTGTTCGAGAATTTCGGTGTCGAGGAGTTCTTGATAGAGATCGACCATGGCGGCGAGATCTTTGGCGTAGATGATTGCGCTCAACATGGCCAAAACGCTACTTCGGGTTGAAATCTTCCTCCGAGAGGGAGGCGCTTCCGCCTAGATTGGGTCTATGGCTGATCTCGCACAACAACTGACCGATCTCTACGACCATCGAAGTGAGTTGAGTGCGAGCGACCCAGCGGCACACGCACTTGTTGATGAAGCCATTTGGATGCTTGACCGCGGCGAAGCTCGGGTTGCTGAATTCTCCGCCGACGGCACGATGGTGGTGAATGAGTGGCTGAAGAAGGCGATTTTGTTGCTGTTTCAGTTGCGCACGATTTCCACCACAGAAGTTGGCCCGTTTGAATACGCCGACAAATTGCCACTGAAGCACGACTTCCAGACAGCTGGGGTTCGCGTGGTGCCCGGAGCGTCGGCTCGATGGGGCTCGTTCCTCTCGCGTGGCGTTGTCCTCATGCCGAGTTACGTCAACATTGGCGCGTGGGTTGGCGAAGGCACCATGGTGGACACCTGGGCAACCGTTGCTTCGTGTGCCCAAATTGGGGCCCGAGTGCACCTGTCTGGCGGTGTGGGTATTGGTGGCGTACTTGAGCCGCCGAACGCCGTACCGGTCGTCATTGAAGATGAGGCGTTCATTGGTTCACGATCGATGATTACCGATGGTGCTCGAGTTGGCCGAGGAGCAGTCCTTGGCGCAGGAACCATTCTCAACCCGTCGATTCCGGTAATTGATGCCAACACTGGTGAAGAACTCTCGCGTGGTGTGGTTCCGCCATGGTCGGTAGCAGTGAGCGCAAACCGCAAGCGCGAATTTCCTGGCGGAGATTTCTATTTGCCGTGCGTCCTTGTCCTCAAGACGCTGACTGAAGGCGAACGCCACGACAAGGTGGCCCTGAATGAAGTGCTTCGGACGCACTCGGTTGCCACATGACCATGCTGTTGGACCTGACCGAGCAACTCGTCGAGATTGAGTCAGAAAGCCACAACGAAGGCGCCATTGCCGATTTCGTCGTTTCCTACTTGGCCCCCTTTGGGCACTTAGAGGTCACTCGGGTCAACCACAATGTGGTGGCGAAGACTGCTGGAGATGACGACACTCGGATCGTGATTGGTGGACACTTAGACACGGTGCCTCGCCACCCCGGCCAAGTCACTCGTCGCGAGGGTGACCTGCTCTATGGCCTCGGGACCGCAGACATGAAGTCATCGCTCGCGATCATGTTGGAACTCGCTACAAAGGTTGAACTTCCAATAGTCCCGGTGACCTATGTCTTTTATGCCTGCGAAGAAGTCGGTCGGGCTCACTCAGGCCTCAATGATCTCTTCGCCGTGCCAAACCTGGTGAAAGGTCGCGTCGCTCTGCTTTTGGAGCCAACCGCCGGTGGCGTTGAAGCAGGTTGCCAAGGAACACTTCGGATCGAAGCATCATTTGGCGGCGTGAGGGCACACACGGCTCGTCCATTTCGTGGCGTCAATGCCATTCATCGAATGGCCGAAGCGTTGGCCAGTGTTTCTGGGATTCAGCCTGACCCAATCGTTATTGACGGCCTCACCTATGCCCAACAACTCCAAGTGGTGAGCGTGACCGGGGGAGTGGCGGGCAATGTGGTGCCTGATGCGGCGTCATTTGCAGTGAATTATCGCTTTGCGCCGTCAACCTCGCTCGATGAAGCAGAGCGCTGGGTGCGCAGCTTGATTGAGCCCTTCATTGATGGAGATCAAGGCGATGTCGTCACGCTTCAAGATGGGGCAGGCGGAGCCATGCCTGGACTCACCGACCCATTCATTGCCAAATTGGTGGATATGGCCAGTGGTGAACCAACGGCCAAGGTCGGCTGGACTGACTGCGCCACGTTCTATGAGCGAGGGATCCCCGCTTGCAATTTCGGCCCGGGAGATCCACTGCTGGCGCACCATCCTGACGAGCATGTGAACACGAAGACGCTCGAAGCTGCCTACGGAGTGCTCCATTCTTTGTTGTCGGAGGCGGCGCGCTAGGTTCAGTCCATGTCGACTGTGCCACAACAAACATTTTCCGTAACTGCCGGTGGGGAGCCGATCAAGCTCGGGTCAATTCTGCTCACGGTTGTTGAGCCCCACCGGGGCCATGAAGTGGCCTACAACCGGTGGTATGAGCGGGACCACTTCTATGCCGGCTGCATGATTGGTGCCTACCAATTTGCGGGCCGTCGCTTTGTTGCCACGGCACCACTCAAAGCACTTCGCCCTCAAGGCACCGAAGTCATCACCGGCGAGCGAGAAAAGGGCTCTTACGTCGGCTGCTACTTCGTACTTGACGGCCATCATGACTACTGGAACCAGTGGGCGGTTGCCCAAGTCCACCAACTCCATGCTGAGGGTCGCATGTTTGAGCACCGTGACCATGTGCACACCTTGCTCTATGACTACAAGTTCGAAGCACGTCGTGAACCAGATGGTGTGCCTGTAGAGCTCGCTCTTGATCACCCCTACATGGGATTTGTGCCGGTGTGGATTGATCGAAAAGGCGATGGCGACAACGATGCGTTGTGGTCATGGCTCGTCAACGACCTGTTTCCAAGCATCCTTCCTGGAACGGCTGCGGGACTTGTGGCTGGATTTACCCCACAAGCACTTCGTGACGATGCGCCAAGCGATGTACCAAGAGCTGCGGCCTCTGATGAGCGAACCATGTTGTTGTTTTTCCTCGACGACTCACCCCTTGCGTGTTATGACCAAACCATTGGCGCCTTCTCTGAGAAACTGAAGGCCTCGGGTCGAGCAGAAATGGTTGCGGCGTTACCGTTCATCCCAACGCTTCCTGGAACTGATCGCTACACCGATGAGTTGTGGGCCTCCAAGTGACCAAAACCCCAGACGTCGACGTCCTCATCTTGGGTGCAGGGTTGTCAGGCATTGGTACGGCATGCCACCTGGTTCGCAGTTGTCCTGACAAGACCTTTCAGATACTTGAATCTCGTGAAGTTTCTGGTGGGACCTGGGACTTGTTTCGCTACCCGAATATTCGCTCGGACTCGGACATGTTCACGCTGGGCTGGAGCTTTGAGCCGTGGACGGGAGAAAAGGCGGTGGCCGATGGCGCCGACATCTTGAACTACATCCGTTCAACGGCAACGAAATACGGCGTTGATCGACGAATTACCTACAGTCGCCGTGGTGTGGGGGCGTCGTGGTCAACCGATGATCAGTTGTGGACCGTCGACGTCTCGCACACCGACACCGGTGAGACCTCACAAATCACCTGTCGATTCCTTGCCGCTTGTGTTGGCTACTACCGCTACGAGGAGGGCCACAAGCCTGACTTTGCTGGCGAAGAGAACTTCTCCGGCACCATTGTTCATCCCCAACATTGGCCTGAAGACCTAGACGTCACGGGCAAAAAGGTCGTCGTCATTGGTTCTGGCGCCACTGCAGTCACCTTGGTGCCAGCGCTTGCAAAGTCCGCCAGTCATGTCGTCATGCTGCAACGTTCGCCCACGTATGTGGCGGCACGCCCCGATGTTGACGCGTTTGCCAACAAGCTTCGCAAGATCCTGCCGGCCATGGCGGCGTATCGAATTGTGCGCTGGAAGAACGTGGTGCTGTCGACGCTCATGTTCCAAATTGCTCGTCGGCGACCCGACAAGGTGAAGACCGCCTTGAAAGATGCAGCAGTTGAGCTTCTGCCAGAGGGCTATGCGGTCGACGTGCACTTCAATCCTTCGTATAACCCATGGGATCAACGGCTGTGCCTTGTGCCCAATGGCGACCTCTTCCAAGCGATTTCTGATGGTCGAGTTGAAGTCGTAACCGACACTATTGATACGTTCACCACCTCAGGAATTGCGCTCAACTCAGGGCGCACGCTTGACGCCGATGTCGTGGTGACGGCAACTGGACTTGAGATGGAGATCTTGTCGTCGATGGCAATTTCGGTTGATGGCGTTTCGGTTGATCCAGGAAAATTGGTGCTCTACAAAGGCATGATGCTGAGTTCGGTGCCGAACTTGTCGTTTACCTTTGGCTACACCAATGCCTCATGGACGCTAAAAGCAGACTTGACGGCTGATTATGTCTGCCGATTGCTCAAGGAAATGGATCGACGAAAGGTCACGTCAGTAATCCCGAACCCTCCACCGAGCGACGTCGGCATCGAGCCCTTCATTGATTTCTCTAGTGGATATGTTCAAAGAAGTGCATCCAAGTTGCCGAAACAAGCAACGACAAAGCCGTGGAAGTTGCATCAGAACTACTTCATGGACTTGGCCATGTTCCGCTTCGGTCGCCTCAATAACGAAGTGTCCTGGGTGAGTGCGCCAACGAAGCGAAAAGAATCCGTCTAACGCTCAATTGGCGTTACCGAGATTGCGCTCAAAGCGAGCGGATGACCGTGACGACCTTGCCATAGATCACAACTTCGTCCGGCGTGAACTCCATTGGCGAGAATTGTTCGTTGGCAGGAATCAACACGACTGAGGTAGCGGTGCGTGACAGGGTCTTGACCGTTGCTTCTTCGCCGGGTATTCCAGCAACCACGATTTCACCATTTTCGGCCGTCTGCTGCTCGCGAACGACGACGTAGTCGCCATCGAAGATGCCGACGTCGATCATTGAATCACCGCGAACCTTCAGCATGAAGACATTTCCAGAACCGGTAAAAGATTCGGGAAGCGGCATGAGCTCATCAACCTGCTGATCAGCGATGACGCCGGTTCCTGCAGCAACCGAACCAAGCAAGGGAACGTGGCGCATGGGGCTCGTTCCTATTGGAGCTGGGGAAGCGGCGTCGTAACGAACTTGGATTGCCCGAGGTTTCGTCGGATCCTTGTAGAGGTAGCCCTCGCGCTGCAGCACGGCCAAGTGGCTGTGGACGGTGGCTGATGACGTGAGGCCGACGTGCTCGCCGATTTCACGCACTGACGGTGGGTAACCACGGTCTCGAGTGGTCGTGGCAATGAAGTCGAGAATCGCTTTGCGCTTTGGGCTGAGTACTTCTGACATGGGATTCCTCCAGAACTGTCGAGGCGTCATCGAACACCCGTTTGGCATCGTACATCCACGAGACAACGAAAGCAAACATCTGTTCGATTCTGGCTTGACACGAACAAATGTTCGTGCTCATATTGGGGTATCGAACAAACGTTCGGTTGTCGCAGAAGTTTGTGTACGAAGTGAAGTGAAGACCAAGTGAGGTGGCAGCAATGGTGATGATCCCAATGTTCGAAGATGAGAACGCTGAAGTCCTGGCGACCGCATGGCCAAAGCCAGAATTGCGACTTCTTGAGGGTGGACTCGCCGCCGAACTTCCATTCTTGGCGGCAAGCGTTGATCGACCTATTCGCGTGACGCCACAAGTTCGCCGCCAAGTGCAACCTGCAGCTACACCTCACGTTGAGGTTCGTCGACCCGTCGCTCGTCCGCTGGCAGCATCGGTGTATCGACGTCGTCGCATTGTGCTCGGTTCAATTGCCGCTGCTGTCATTTCAGTGGTTGGTTTCGGCATGTTGAGCGTTCTTGCTGTAGACCCACTTCCTCCAGGCAGTGCAATCTCGACTCCCGGTATTGCGTTGAAGGGCTATTACACCGTGCAGGCGAATGACACGTTCGACTCGGTCGCTCAAGCGGTTGCTGGCCAAGCCCCGCTCAGTGAGGTTCGTGCAGCGCTTCGAAGTGAGCTCGGTTCAACCGTCGTGGTGCCTGGCGAGCGGATCGCGATTCCCTAACTCGTGCCGAAGACGCCCTCAGAGCATTGAAGGGCAGTTGTAGGGTGGAGGTAATGCGATGTCCTTGGTGTGCCGTTGATGATGATCGGGTCGTGGACTCGCGCGTCGGCGATGAAGGTGCAGCAATTCGTCGGCGCCGAGAGTGCCAAGGCTGCGGGCAACGTTTCACCACGTTTGAGCGCATTGAAGAAGTCCCACTGTGGGTGGTGAAGCGTGATGGCTCGCGAGAGCCGTTCGATCGCCAAAAGTTGATTCGCGGCGTAGGTGCTGCGTGCAAGAACCGACCAGTTGATGAAGCAGCCATTGTTGCGCTTGCCCAAGACGTTGAGGATCTGCTGCGTGATCGTTCACAAGAACCGACGTCAGAAGACGTTGGTTTGGCGGTGCTCGAGTTTCTCGGCAAGCTGGATCAGGTTGCCTATGTCCGATTCGCGTCGGTCTACAAAGTCTTTGATGACGTTGGCGACTTTCAGCGTGAGATCGGTGCGCTAAAGAAAAGTACGACACCGAAGGCTCGGTCATGACGCCAATTGACGTGCATGACCAGACGCCAACCTCAGTTCTCGCGATCTATGCCCATCCGGACGACGCGGACGTTGCCGCAGCGGGAACGTTGGCCAGATGGGCCAAAGAAGGTGCCTCCATCACGTTGGTCATCATGACCGACGGCGGGCGAGGAACTCCTCGGTCCGACCTTTCTCCAGTGCGACTGGCTGAACAGCGTCGAGAAGAACTTGAAGCCGCATGCGCGATTACTGGCGTAACGCCTCGCTGTATTGGCCTTGGTGACGGTGAAATTGAAAACACGCAAGAACTGCGTGCGGACCTTGTTCGCCTCATTCGAACCGAACGTCCGCAGGTGATTGTGAGTCACGACCCAACTGCGGTGTTTTTTGGCGAGCACTACTTCAATCACCATGATCACCGAGCGCTCGGTTGGGCGGTACTCGATGCTGCAGCGCCAATGGCTGCCCTTCCGCACTACTTCAGCGAGGCGGGCGATCCTCACCTCGTTTCAGAGGTCTTGTTGTCGGGCACCCTTGAGCCCAACTGCGTCATTGATATCGCGAGCTATATCGACGCCAAGATTTCGGCCGTTTCTTGCCACCGCAGTCAATTCGACGACGATGGCAGTGGCCAGATCGCAGAAGTTCTTCGCCTCCGAGCCATTGAAGATGGGCGTCGGGGTGGCTTAGCAATGGCGGAAGGATTCCGTCGGCTCCGGCCGAATGGCTGAACTGCCTCCACAGGTTTCCATCTTGCACGTGGACATGGACGCGTTCTTTGCCTCCGTGGAAGTGCTCGACAATCCGAGTCTTCTTGGAAAGCCGGTCATCGTGGGCGGGACCGGCGATCGAGGAGTAGTGGCGGCCTGCACGTATGCGGCTCGTGCCTTTGGCGTGCATTCGGCCATGTCAATGGTCAGAGCTCGTCAGCTCTGCCCAACCGCCGTTGTCCTGCCTGGTCGATTTGATCGATACCAAGAGCTCTCGGCCAAGGTTCACGAGGTTTTTGGCGAAGTAACGGACCTTGTAGAGCCGATTGGCCTCGACGAGGCATTTTTAGATGTCGGACCTGCCCGTCGACGTCTTGGTGACGCCGGACAAATTGCCGAGTTCCTCCGAGGTCGCATTCGAACCGTCACCGGACTTGACGCCTGCGTCGGAGTTGGTCAAAGCAAGATGATGGCAAAGTTGGCGTCAAAGCGGGCGAAGCCAACAGCATCGAAGGCTGGAGTCACGAGCGGTAAAGGCATCGTCGTGGTTTTGCCGCAAGACGAAGAAGCCTTCTTGCGCCCCCTTCCGATTCGGGCGCTTTGGGGCGTCGGTCCAGCAATGGCTGATCGTCTTGAGCGGGTCGGCTTGGCAACAGTTGGCCAAGTTGCAGACCTTCAGTTGTCGGTCCTTCAATCACTGATCGGGATAGCTGCCGGTGAACACCTCTTCGCGATCAGTCATGGTCGTGATCAAGACCCGGTGGTCGGCGGCAGGGCAATGAAGGCGATGAGTCAAGAACAGACCTTTGCCACTGATTGCCATGACAAGACCGAGCTCAGCCAAGTGATCGCCAATCAAGCGGAACGACTCGCCTCTTCGCTCCGGGCCAAGGATCTTCGAGCTCGCACGGTGACCATCAAAGTTCGCTATGCCGACTTTCATCAGGTCACTCGAAGTGCCACGCAGTCCCATGGCTTGCGCGCAGGGAAAGCGATTTTTCAGGTCGCAGACACCTTGTTGCAGCAACTGCCACTGCTCGGAGGTATTCGCCTGATTGGGGTTTCGGTGAGCGGGCTCAGCGATGATGGCCCCGAACAGATGGCCTTGTTTGGCGAACCTGAACGCGCGAGGGACGTTGATTCGTCTTGGCAGGCAGTTGACGAGGCGGTCGATGCCATCAGAGCCAAGTTCGGGAGTGCAGCGGTGGGACTGGCGCGAAATGTGCAATCTCGCGGCCTTCGCGATGTGACGAAACAGCGAAATGAACGATTTGGCCCAGACGCCGAAACCCCTAGGCCAGGTTGATCCATTCGCCATGGGGGTGTGTTTCACCGAGTAGTGCGGTTGACGGTTCCGCGCCGCACGTGCGGCGAGTGAGCACGGAGGCTCCCGGCCACTCGGTGCGAAAATCGCTTGAAACGAGGCCAAGAGCCGCGGCAATTGCTGGATGTTCGCAAGAAATCCACGTGACGGGTCGATGGCGACCAATCTCATCAATTTTCCGAGTGAAGGCTTCGTGTTCGCCGGCTGGCAAGTAAGCGGCAGCCCATGAGGAAAAGATCACGAGGTGAGGTCCACGGGGGATGGTTCCAGCCACCTTTTCGAGATCTTTCACCACGTCGCCTTCATGGAGGTGCAACTCACCTCGATATTGCGTGGCAATGGAAAGCGCATGACGAAGGCGAATGAAGCGAGCAGGATCATCTGGCCAAAGACAGGCTTCAAGCCACGTGGCATCTAGGAGGTTGCTCGGGTCAAGCGGTTGTTGATCAAGCCCCGAGCGGTGAACAATGCGCGGGAGTTCACCGTGTGGAAGGCGACCGCGATGCGTGGGAGCAAGTTTGATGGCGCTTTGTTCTGGCCCAGTGGCACACGACGGTGAGTGGGTGATTCGGTAGTACTCAACGAATGCATTGAGCCCAGCGGAACAACCCGCATCGAGCAGGGCGACTTCGGTCACGCCGTCGCGTTGGAGATCACAAAGCGCCGCACTCAACAGGGCCGAGCGAGCCACTTCATTGGTTTGGGTAATGCCATGGTGGAGCAAGTCCAACAGTTCGGTGCGATGCACTCTGGTGAAGTCCAAGAAATCATCTTCGAGACGAGAGGTTGGTGCGTCACGCAGGTTGTGGCGAAGCCGAACGGTTGGGTAGTGCAGCGCAAGATCATGGCGTATGCCTTGCAACAACATGAAGTGGACCGAGGCGAACAGCACATTGGCTGGGAGTTGTGGGGCGGGAACTTCATTGGCCAACGTAAAGAGCTCTTCACTAGCAAGGACCGCGTCAATGAGGCGAACGTAGGTGGGGTTGTTCTCGCGAGATTCGATCGGAATCCAACCCCGTAAATGTGCACGCAACTGCATGCTGCGCTCCGCATCCATGTCAGAACCCAGCGGGGAGTTGGTCGACGAGGGCGACGTTGATGAACGTGAACGAAACAACAAGACAACTCACTACCGAAACGTTACGCCACCGACGGTTTCTCACGACGTTTCGACCAGTGAGCGCAAGAAATAGTCCTCCACAAAGTCCAGCCAGCCCGGCGATGATCAACCACGGCGAGGTGGTTGGCATCGCAATCGCCACTGGTGCCTCGGGTGACCGTGCTCCAACGAGACCGCGTGGCGCGGTGCCAGCAAGATGGGCTCGAATCACGAGCCGATGTGTGGCGAAGTGTGGTGGGGTGCACGTGATCAAGGTCACGACATTGGCTGAGGTTGGCTGAAGCACCGATGCATCATTTGGCGACACCACCTTGGAGGTCGTGACGACATAGGTGGCCCGACCGGCCCCGTTCTCAAACACGATCCGATTTCCAGGTTGCAGTTCTTGGAGGCGAGCGAAGGGCTTCCCCCACGTTGTTCGATGGCCGGCCACGACCGCATTGCCGGCTTGCCCGGGAAGGGCGGTTGCACTGACATGGCCTGGGCCATAGGTCAGCTGCGCAAGGCTGGAGCCTTCAATGACGGCTGCTCGCAGTGAAATGGCGGGAATCTCGAGTCGGCCAATGACGACACCACTGTGAGGGTGCGTGGTGGCGGCGAAAGGAAGCGGTGAGGACTTTTCGGGCAGCAGCGTCCCTAGCGAGTCCACAGAGGCGGAAAGTTGCTCTTGGCGTTGACGGCCAATCAGATTCGTCCCAATGAGTGCGACGCCGACGAGATCAATGAGCCACAGCGAACCGCACAGGGCAACAACACCGACACTGCGAAGCAGAAATATTCCTCTCGACCGCTTGGCCGAGGTTGTTGCGACCAATGGTGGTTCGCTCACTGCCTCGTGACGACGGCGCTGAGCGCATCGCAGACGAGTTTGAGCGTTGGCCCATCGTCGAGGCGCATGCCGTCGGCGGTTCGAACGTAGAAGACGTCAATGGCAGCAGGACCAATGGTGGACACCCGTGCCGACAGCACATCGATGTTGAGTGCATACAGACAAGCGGTCAAGTCGTGGAGGAGTCCAAGGCGGTCTTCCCCGCGCACTTCAATCACCGTTGACGACCGAGAAGCGTCGCGATCGGCAACGACAGAGGGAACCGTTGGTCGAGCAGACAGGGTTCGCTTCGCCGTTCGATAGTCCGCGTAGCGAGCAGCGAGTCGCTCGTGTAACGCGAGACGTCCGTCAAGGACGCCAGCAAGCGCGTCAGAGAAACTCTGTTGACTTGGCCAGGATTGAAGGTCACTTGAAATCGTGAAGAGTTCGAGGGCAACGCCATCTTCACCTAGGGCATCGGCGGACTGCACCTCGAGACCAAAAAGCGCCAATGTTCCTGTGACATTGGCAAGTAACCCTGGGCGGTCGGGTGCGGCGACGGCAATGCGAGGGGGAGTAAAACCAACGCGGACCGCATCGTCGCGTCGAGCCTGCTCCATGAGCGTTCGGTGCTCGTCAGTCATCCACGAGGCAATGGCGGGTTGCGCGGTGCCATCAAGCACGGCCAAGGTTCGTCGGACGAGTTCATCAGAGAGTCCCGCTTTCCAGGGACTCCACGCCGCAGGACCGGTTGCTTGGCTGTCGGCAATGGTGAGCATCTGGAGCAACAACAAGCGCTCTCGACTCTTTACGAGTTCGGCGACTCGTTCAATCGTTGCTGGGTCGGCCAAGTCGCGGCGAGTGGCGGTATCGGGGATGAGGAGATGATGTTCAACCATGGCCACAATGGTGGCGGTGTCCTCTTCGGACAAGCCAATACGTGGGCCAATGGCGGCTGCGAGCTCCATGCCGACCTCGGTGTGATCGCCCGGCCTTCCCTTTCCAATGTCATGGAGCAAGGTCCCAAGGAGCAGCAGGTCGGGCCGATCGACCCGGTCGAGGAGGGCTGCAGCATTTGCCACGGCCTCAAGGAGGTGGCGATCCGAGGTATGCGAGTGGTAGCTGTTTCGCTGATGGTGATAGCGAACTGCTGACCATTCCGGCAGATACCTCGTAATAATGCCTTGCTGGTCAAGTGTCTCAAACGGCGGGATGGCTGCTTTTCCTGCACTTAAGAGGCGAATGAATGCTGCGAGTAACTCTGGTGCCCAAGGCTCTTCAATAGGCCCAAGTTGATCGGCCAACCGGTGCACGGCACCGAGCGCAATGGGGAGGTCCATTTCTGCTGCCACTGCGGCAATTCGAAAGGCCAGCGTGGAATCGGTAGCGACCTGTGCTGAAGGAGTGAGGGCAACTTCACCGTCGAGCTCTACTAATCCCTCTTCGAGGTGGGTTGCCACTTTGTCGTCGCTGAGGGGAAGTTCGTTGGGCGATGAGAACCATCCCGACCGCTTCACCTGTGGTTTCACCATCCAGCGACTTCTCCGTCGCCAGGTGTCATCTGACAGACGAGCAATCGTGCGACCGACTTCGGAGATCGCACGCATCAGCGCGTCGGCATCGCTAAAGCCGAGTCGACTTGATACGAGATCTTGCTCTTGAAGGAGCAAGCGATCAAGTTCTCGGCCTGCTCCTCGATGAAGTTCAACGCGAACGCCAGTTAAGAAACTTGCGGCCCGGTCAAGTGCTCGAAGGTCCACCAGTTCACCGAGGCGAGGGGTGTAGGTCGACAGTGCCCGAAGTACATTGACATCGCGCAATCCACCGTGGGATTCCTTCAAGTTTGGTTCGAGCAGATAGGCAAGATCTCCTTGGGCGTTGTGACGAGCCGCCATTTGCGACTCAAGCTCATCGAGGAATTGGCCACCAAGGGTGGATTGCCAAAGACGGCCGACTTCATCGAGTACTGGCTGGGCAACCTTGCGGTCGCCGGCCACCACCCGAGCATCGAGAAGGCCAAGGGCAACCCGGAGGTCTTTTCCTGCCATTTGGATGACTTCTTTTGGCTTTCTGACCGAGTGGTCGAGACTCACACCTTCATCCCAGACGGGATACCAAATCTTGTCGGCCACCGCGCTGACGTCACCGCGTCCGTCATGGATGAGCACCAGGTCAAGGTCGCTAAACGGGCACAGCGATCCGCGTCCGTAGCCACCAACGGCCACGAGCGCAAGGTGTCGTGGATCGCCACCAGTTGCCGTGTCGACGACCTCAGAAAGCCACACATCGGCGGAATTCGAGAAGGTTCGACAGAACGCGTCGCCTTGGAGGTCGAGCTGTTCCATGAGCTCAACTCTCGTGGCGCGAAGCGAAGTGACCATTACTCGACGGTACCAGTGCAACTGCGTGGAGCGAGAACGTCGAAGATCGCCTGAAGTAGGCACTAGTGCCGTAACCGGTAACGTTTCTGGGTCGCGTCCACCACCTCGCGATCGAGGTCGCGCAGACTTAGTCCATGGCAGAACGAGTCCAAGTCAGAGAACTGGTGGATGACGAAGGCAAGAAGTTGCTCTCGATCATCCGACGGGGTT
>CANFJV010000013.1 GCA_947447225.1 Acidimicrobiaceae bacterium | reverse complement strand
GGCTGTGTTGCAGTGCGTCCCGAGATCGTTGACGTCGACGGCCGAAGATGGAATGACTTAGCTTGCTTTCACGATTCGGGCGACAAGAACGACGAGCACCATGAGTGCAAGAGAAACCTGCACCATCATTAAGAATTGAATTCGCCGGCTCCTGATGGTTTCGGTGGTTGGTCCAAAGGTCGAATTTGAGTAGAAGGCAATCACGAGATAGTCGAACCACCGGATGGGAAGTTCGCCCTCGCCACCACGATGTGGGAAATCGATTGCTTGGAATGGCGAGGTGACGTCAATGAGCTCGTACCAAAGCGAGAAAATCAACGTGACGGAACTAAACACCAAGATCAGGTCAATCAGCGGGTTGACCTGGCTTTGGTGGGCGCTGAGCGGCTGAATGAACATGGTCACAATGTTGATCAGTACATTGAGCGAAGCTACAGAGAGGTACGTCGTCAGCATTGGAAGGACAAATCTGGGCGTCTTGTCTCGCGACGCAATCACCGCAATCACTGAAGCAATGAGGAACAACAAGAACAGTGCGTTGCCAAAGCGACTCACGTCATCAGCCAAGCGCTGCGTGAGCGTTCCGTCTTCACTGAATTCATGAAGTCGAAGCGTCAAGATGACGTTCAAAACCTCAATTGCCGCCATGACTGCGACAAATGGAATGAGGCGCACCGATCTGCCGGTTCCATGCGCACCGCGAAGGACTTCGGCGCTTGTGGTGTTGAAAGCACCGCGATGGTGATGTGATGGGTCTTGGCGGTCGAGATCGTTCATCTCTTTTGTCCCTCTCCTGTGGTGTTCACGGTGAACGTGGGTCTACCCGGCAACTTGCGGTGTGCAATGGTCGAGTCCAGTCTCGAGTATTACCGCCACGGTGGCAGCGGGCGGATGATGTGACTTCGCCAAGGAGCCGTGTGCAAATTTGAAGCGAGAGTTGGTAGCGTACGTCGCATGTCAACGCCTGCTCAATCGACCAGCGAACACCAACAAGGTGCCGCAACCGAAAGCGACACCAATTCCGCATCGAACCACGGCACAAAGGGCCATCGTCTGAGCGCACTTGGCATCATTTTGTTCGCACTCGTTGCGTCACTTGGGGCAGTTGCGTTCAAGGTGGGCACTGCCCCTGAGCCAGAGACGTCGTCGGAACTGACGGCGAAGTCTGATGAAGTGGCAAATGTCACCCCAGCAGCCAGAGCAGCAGCTGCTGCTCGAACGGCACGAGTTGCCAATGTTGGACGAGTGGCTCGAGTGGCGCACGCCGCTGACGCTGCTCGTGCCGCGGTTGGACTACTTGGCATCACTGTTGCTGGCTCCATCATGGCGTCGCGTCGCTATCGGCGCAGAGGTGGAGCGCAAGACCACGAGACCCATGACATTGAGCCCCATGCATTTGCTGGCTGGAGAGTGTCGTGGTTTGATCGCCTCAGTGTGCAGTTCCCCTTCACCTTGAGTTCGTATTCGCCCTTGCTTGGCAATGTGGCCGGTGACGCCACCTACCTGCGAGCCATGGTTGGACCAGTGTCGCTCTTGTTGCCCGTTGTTGGCGTTTCACTCGGTGTTGCGGCATCAATCAATGTTGACCAGACCCTTGCTGTGCCAAGTGCTTCGCTGTTTATTGCCATCTTGGTCCTTGGCATCTTTGATGGCTTTGCCGGAATGCTTGCGCTCGCCATGGTCTTTTTTGGCGCAGCATTTGCCGGGAACCTCTCTTGGCTTGAGACTCCCATCACCTTGCTCGTTGTTGGGTCACTGTGGTTTGGTCTTTCCCAAGTGGTGCGCAAAGTGCGCACCTTCACACGACCAAGCCCTCACGGGCTCCACCAGTGGTGGGCACGCCTTGGCGACCTCATCATTGGACCAGCGCTTGGTGGCTATCTCGCCAGTGCAATCACTGAAGTGCTGCCAACAACGGTGAACTCCGGTGAGGCCGTCTCACAGCAGTCACTGAAGGTTGGCCTCATTGCCGCAGGGTGCATCTTGGCTCGCTATGGCTTTGAGTTCGTGGTCAGTCACTTCTTCCCCCACGACCTCGTCGTCGTCCATGCCGTAACGACCCCAGAGCAAAAGCACAACTTCCAAATTGCGGCTCACCTCATTGAAGTCGTGCTCATTTTGCTGTTGTTCTGTGTGTTTCTCGGACCAATTTGGCTTGCAGTGCCCATGCTCGTGTTTTTTGCCTTGGACCTTGTCATTGTCGAGTTGATCCCCCCAAAGAGCCTTCCTGACTGGGCCTATCGCTTGGTGCCGAGAAACGTCGGCAAGATCTTGTTCATCTCGCTCATTGTCGTGTTCTTAGAGAGCCTCATTGCGATCTACGTCGAGTCAGAACTACTGCGCATTGGCTATCTGCTGGTTGGCATCACGATCATTGGCGTTGCCCACACCTGGCTTGGCGCAGCGAACGGCAAGGACTTTCCCGACAACAGCTTGCGCAAGGTGGGTGGCATCGTGCTGGCGTTGCTCACCATGCTGCAGCTTGGTGGACTGCTGCTCTAAGCCGTTGATTGCGCGGTCATCACGCTTGACCGGGGCGTCGTCTGAACGGCGTTTCGTTAACGTGAAAGCGTCGACGGTTGCCGAATGAACAGGCGTTCGCGCTTTGAACGGTTGATGCCTGAGGAGACTTCCTTTGGTGGAAAGTAGCGAAAGCCTTCGATAATGATGGCTGCTTCGAGCGCACTTGGGTCAACGTGTTCTGGGTGGACCTCAATCACGATGAGCGAAAAGGCTTGAGCCCAATGGGGCTTCATCGTCACGAAAAGATCGCGCTCTGCACCTTCAATGTCCACCTTGAGGAGCGACGGCGAAAAGTCGAGCGAGGCAACGAGTTCGTTGACCTCTTTCAGGGAGACTTCAAGTGTTCCTGCGCCCATTCGACCCATGTTGGTCTCTTGCGTGCCATCGAACATCACCGTGCCGTTGGTGGCGCCTACGGCCGCCTGCAGCGTGGCGCCAGACAAATGGTTCGCAGCAAGATTTCTTTCAAGCAAAGCAAAATTTTGTGGGACCGGTTCTACTGACAACGACGACGTCAAGTCATAGCGGCGCGAGAGCCACACGGTCGCAATGCCGATATTGGCTCCGAAATCGACCAATGAAGTAGGCGCCGCTCCATCTGGGAGTCGGTAGATCTCGTCAATGTAGATCTCCCGAATACCTTGGATGTCACCGCGATTTCGTCGGTAAAACAAGACATCGCCCTCTCGCGTCTCGAGGCAATAGGTCTTGTTTGCGCCTGGCATTTTCGGCCACAGGCCAAGAATCCGGTACGCCAACACATTGGCAAGATACGCCGCTTTCCCGCGACGAAGCTCGTTGAGGCCGAATCGACATTCGTGGCGAATTCCCCACAGCGAACGTCGAAGGCGGGCGACTACTTGCACCTCATCACCCTACCAACGTCAATTTCTTGCGCTCTTCGCATCATGTGACACCCCTTGCGCATGGTTCAAACATGACAACTACTCAAACCACTCGCCTTGATGAACTTGCCCTGGGAATCCTCGCTGGAGCCGCAGGATCTGAATCCCCATGGGGAGGTGCAGGCGTCGTCCTTCGTGGTCGACCGAGCCCTCCAAAGCCACCATCGAACTTCTACCCCGACAAAGATGAAGTCGTCACGCCACACGTGCGAAAGCTCAGTTGGCTCTTTACCCAACTTCGTGATGTCGTCAACGAGTTTCCGGAGTACTACATCTGGAAGTTCGAATACTTTGGTCGCCTTGCTGCCCGTGCATCGTCGGTTCCAACGTCACTTCCAGCGGAGACCCTGCTTCTCGCGGTGGTCTACGAGGCCTATGAGATGGTCGGTCGTCTTGAGCTCGGATTGCCCCTGCCGGAATATGACGAAATTATCGTCCACCCAAGGACGCTCGGTGCGGGTATTGAAGACTTTAGTGAACACGACATGGTCGAGTTCTATGCCTCTCGGGGTATCACGGTGGCCTAGGCCATAGGCGGCTGCTGCTGGCCGCCTATCGTGTCGCCCGTGAGCGCTTCTCACTTTTCCCATCTTGAGCGGACCTTGGTAGGAAACCAGGTCGTACTGCGGCCACTCGCGCTCGCCGATGCTGAAGCATTGTTCGAGGCGGTTGGGGAAGATCGATCAACCTATGGCTTTACACCGGTGCCACGGTCACTTGACGATGCACACGAGTACATCGACGCAGCGCTTCGAGATGCGGCAGCAGGCCACGTCGTGGCGTTCAGTGTCCGTCGACGTGTTGACGAGACTGTGGTGGGCACCACAAGGTTTCTCAACTTGCGTTGGTATTTCGGCCGACAATTCCCCGACATTGTTGAAATCGGTGGCACGTGGTACAGCCCGCAGGTGCAGCGCACGGCAGTGAATACCGAAACGAAGCGACTGCTACTTCGCTTGGCGTTTGAGGACTTCGGTGTTGGCAAAGTCGATCTCAAGACCGATGCCAGAAATACCCGAAGCAGAAAAGCAATCGCACGCCTTGGTGCAACCTTTGAGGGCGTTTCCCACCAGGCACATCCTTCGTATGTCGACGGTGAAGAAGGACTATTGCGAGACAGCGCGATGTTCGGCATTGTGCGTGAGCAGTGGCCCGACATTGACCGTCACCTTGAGCGCTTGCTTGCCCGCTGACGTCTAGAGCGTCTCGTCGGCCAACATCGCGCTCAGCGGTGTCTTGTTGCGTGCAACCAATCGCAAAAGGCCTCGATAACCAGCGGCGTTGATGGCGATGGTCAGCGCCGCCGTTGCGGCAAGCAACGTCACGAACGCTGACTTTGATGAGAGGTGACGGATGTTGACAGAACACAGGTGTTCAAGAGCCACAAACCCGATTACTGCAAGTTGTCCAAGGGCGGGAACCAACACATAGGGGAGGGTGACCAAGATCACCCAACGCAACAGTCGCTTTGGTGCTCGTCGATCTTGGTTGAACCGAGCGCGCAGCGATATGGGGTGATAGGGATACAACGCGCCGACGTATGCGGCAAGGCCGAGTACGGCAAGTGGAATGAAGGCAATGGCGAGTGCAACGGCGACAGCTTGAGTGAGCGATCTGCCGGAATGAAGGCCGCTCGCGACATCGATCGGGATGCAGAAGAAAGCAGCTAACGCCCATAGTGCAAGTGCTTTTGCTCGGAGCATGAAGTGCAATTTTCGAGGGTGGGAAAGTCCTCTCGTCATGCGAGCAGCATCTGAGCCAAACACATTGGTTGCAGGAACATCAGCAACCATCCAAACGAGCAAGGCAATGGCGAGAGAATCTGGACCATGTGGGTTCCACAGGAGTCCGGTAACTGACGCTGGCAAGGTGAACCAGGCCAGAAGGACAAGTCCTCCGTTGCACCCGGCAACGAACAGGTTTTCATACGGTGCGCGAAACGTTCGTCGAACTTCAAGGCCAATCGCCCCAAGCTGGGACGTAGGGAGCGGGAGTAGGTTGACGTCGACCTCGGCATCGTATCGCTGCGCCTCGCCACCGTCGTGCTCCATCAGGTACCGTCAAAGCATCATGGACGCGCCTGAATCTCCTCACCTCGAGTCCGCTGCAGCGCCCACGACGCTGCCGGACCCTCCGTTGTTGCCGCCACCGCCTGCGTCGCAGAAGAACCATCTGCGCTTGCTCATCATTGGCGTGGCTGTCGTCATTGCCGGATCGTTCATTGGCGCAAAGGTGTTCTCCTCGCTGGCGACGAAGCAGACGCTCACGATGAAGGAGGTGCCGACGAAGACGGTAGGTCTTGGCAAGTTGGTAACGGTGAAAAACCCAATTGATCGCGGGCTTGAGACCATCAGGGTCACGAAGGTGGTTCGGGGGAGCGCAGCCACGTCGGTTGTTGGTCAGGCAGAGGATTTGAACCACCACCGTGTCGCAGTATTTCTGACCGTGTGTGCCGATGATCGTTTTAACCCGAACGGGACGGCAGCGATTTGGCTCGATGGATTGAAGGGGGCACCGATCTTCCCGGACCCCTCAACTGCGGCCAATTCATTGCTGAATACGCACTTTGACAAGCAACGTTGCCACGACGTCGTCCTTGGCTATGGCGTTCCGGCGACGCAGAAGATTCGACAGGTGACCTACTCCCAATTTCCTTATATTCGTGCGCACTGGAACATTCCTGCACGATCGACTGGCTCGACAAGTTAGGGTGACCTAAACTTGTTCTATTAGGGTGACCTAATGTTGGTCAGACGGTGAATGGAAATCTAGGAGGACTCACGTGGTTGCAACCTTCGTCATCTTCTTGCGGGAAGGCATCGAAGCCTCACTGATCGCAGCGATTCTGGCCGCGTATCTCACAAAGATTGGCCAGCGCTCCGCCATTAAAATTGTGGTGGCCGGAATGGTGTCTGCTGCGCTCCTCGCCGGTGCTGCGGGCGCCATCATCTACGCCACGATCAAGACATGGGCCGACACGAGAGCCCAGACAATTTTTGAAACCATCATGTACGGCCTCGCTGCGGCCATTTTGGTGTCGATGTCGCTGTGGATGGGTCGCCATGCGCGCACCATGAGCTCGGAGCTAAAGAGTCAAGCCGAAGGCGTCTTGAGCAAGGGCGAACGCAGGGGTCTGTTCTTCTTGGCCTTCCAAGCAACGGGCCGAGAGACCCTTGAAGCAACGGTGTTTACCCTGGCCGTGCTGTTTGGCCCAACCGGCAAAGGAGCGCTCCTTGGTGGAGCGCTTGGCCTTGTCGTGGCCGCAGGCATTGCCCTTGCAATGTTCAAGTTTGGGGTGAAGGTCAACGTTTCGAGCTTTTTCAAAGTCATTGGCTGGATCCTGACCATCTTTGGTGGCGCCATGGCCGCCAATGCGGTGGAGAACCTCCAAGGTCTCGGCTGGCTTCCTTTCCTTGATGCGCCACTGTGGAACTCCAATGGATTCATTGAGGGCGAAAGCCAACTTGGCGATTTGCTGCATGCCTTTGTTGGCTACAGCGCAGAACCAACTGCGTTGCAGTTGCTCACCTTTGTGGGTTACATCGTGACGTCACTTTGGCTCTTGTCCGCGCAGCGAAAGCGCCTTGACCGAGCAGTCGCGACTCCTGCGGTTGCCTAGCAAGGTGCTTGGATAGGAAACAAGCAACGCAGGTCGCAATGGTGGTTCCATGACCACCACCAATGAAGATGACCTGAGTACGAGCCAATTTGCCCTTGGACAAGTTGTTGTCACCACCTCACTGTGGACGACCCTGCTCGAGCAATTACGTGAGGTTGAAGCCTTACGAGAACTAGCTGCCGTGCTCGATCGTCACCGCCATGGCGACTTTGGCGACGTCGGCGAACAAGATTGGGAAGCCAATCTTTTGGCGTTGCAGCAAGGCACGCGACTTTTGTCGTCCTATGTTGTCGGGCCCGTTGTCGTGTGGTGCATCACCGAGGCGGATCGGTCCGTCACCACGTTGCTGTTACCAGAGGACTATTAACGCAAGGACTTTGGCAACCTAGGCTGAAGGCTTCACGCGGAGGTTGACCATGGCAGATGTTCACGACGAAATCGAAGCGCGCTTGAGTGAGGTACGCCAATTCGCCCCTTCACCTGAGTTCGCAGCCAGCGCAAATGTTGACGTTTCGATCTACGACATCGCTACTGCTGACCCGGAAGCCTTCTGGGCTACCCAAGCGAGAAACCTCACCTGGGCGACGCCATTTACGACAACGCTTGAGTGGACGCCGCCCAATGCCACCTGGTTTGGCGATGGCACCCTCAATGCCAGTGTGAATTGTCTTGATCGCCATGTGGCAAATGGACGTGGCGACAAGGTGGCCTATCACTTTGTCGGTGAGCCAGAAGGTGACACTCGCACGATCACCTATCAAGCACTCTTCAATGAGGTCTGTCGTGCCGCCAATGCCCTCACCGAGCTCGGTGTCGTTGCTGGCGACCGAGTGGCGATCTACATGCCGATGATCCCTGAAGCGATTGTGGCCATGCTCGCTTGCGCTCGCCTTGGTGCAGCGCACTCGGTCATCTTTGGTGGCTTTACCGCTGATGCACTCGCGCACCGTATTACTGATGCGGATTGCCGGGTAGTGATTACCGCTGATGGTGGTTTTCGCCGAGGGACGGCCTCGGGCCTCAAGGTAAATGTTGATGCAGCGCTTGCGCAATGTCCCGACGTTCACAGCGTTGTTGTCGTGCGAAGAACGGGTCAAGACGTCAACGTTGTTGACGGTCGAGACCACTGGTGGCATGACGTGGTGGCGCCGCAGTCTCCTCACCACGTGGCGCAAGCCTTTCCTGCTGAGCAGCCCCTCTATGTGATGTACACAAGCGGCACGACCGCCAAGCCCAAAGGCATCTTGCACACGACTGCTGGGTATTTGACCCACGTTTCAACCACCCACGCAATGGTGTTTGATCTGAAAGCTGACACCGATGTTGTGTGGACCGCCGCCGACATTGGCTGGGTTACTGGTCACAGTTACATCGTCTATGGGCCACTGTGTAACGGTGCAACCTCAGTGCTCTACGAAGGGGTGCCTGACGCTGGCGGCAAAGACCGTTGGTGGCGCATTGTCGAGGAATATGGCGTGACGATTCTCTATACCGCCCCTACGACGATTCGGACCCTCATGAAGTGGGGAGATGAATTCCCAATGGCCCATGACCGCTCGAGTCTTCGACTCCTTGGTTCTGTTGGTGAGCCCATTAACCCAGAAGCTTGGATGTGGTACCGAGACGTCATTGGTGAAGGCCGTTGCCCAATTGTCGATACGTGGTGGCAGACCGAAACCGGCGGCATTATGGCAACCCCACTTCCTGGGGTGACCGCGACCAAACCTGGTGCAGCAATGCGCGCGTTTCCGGGAATCTCCTTGGACGTCGTTGATCATGAGGGCACCTCGGTTGGCAACAGCGGGGGAGGCTTCTTGGTCGTGAACAAGCCATGGCCAGGCATGACCCGGGGCATTTGGGGCGACCCACAGCGCTTCCA
Organism: Acidimicrobiaceae bacterium; assembly: GCA_947447225.1. Lineage (GTDB taxonomy): Bacteria > Actinomycetota > Acidimicrobiia > Acidimicrobiales > RAAP-2 > CAIQEU01. The sequence goes on along the minus strand of CANFJV010000013.1, from coordinate 17,299 downwards.
AGAGACCTACTGGAGTCAAGTTCCTGGTCGCTACTTCGCCGGAGATGGGGCAAAACTCGATGACGACGGCGACTTGTGGATTTTGGGGCGCATTGATGACGTCATGAATGTCTCTGGTCACCGCTTGTCGACTGCTGAAGTGGAACATTGTCTTGTTGCTCATGCGTCGGTTGCAGAAGCTGCTGTTGTTGGCGCAAGTGATGAAACCACTGGTCAAGCGGTCGTGGCGTTTGTCACGTTGCGCAGTGGCTTTGACGCAGATGATGCCTTGGTTGATGAGCTTCGAGCACTGGTGTCGAAAATGATTGGGCCGATTGCGAAGCCAAAGCGCATCTTGGTCACGCCAGAGTTGCCAAAGACCCGAAGCGGCAAGATCATGCGGCGACTACTTCGAGATGTGGCAGAACACCGTTCACTTGGTGACACGACCACGCTGCTTGATCCCTCTGTGCTGTCGATGATTGATGACCTCATGCGGTCGACGCCGAGCGATGACTGATGACCAGATTCAACTGACGTTTCGGACGGCTACGACGGCCGACGTTGACGTCCTCGTTGCGCTACTAACTGGTGGCACCTTGAGCCCTGAAGCCGAAGGCCCAAGGACCCATGAGGGCTACACCTTGGCGTTGCAAGAACTTTCCCGCACGGGCGCTGGAGAAGTGGTCGTCGCCGTATCTGACGGTGAGGTTGTCGCCATGGCGCAACTCGTCTATCTCCGACATTTCCAACACCGAGGTGGACTGTGCGCAGAAATCGAATCCGTTCACGTGCGACGTGACGTTCGAAGTCAAGGAATTGGCACCGCGTTGCTCGCAGAAGTGCTTCGGCGAGCCAAGGATCGTGGCGCCTACCGGGTGCAACTGACCTCGAACCGACAACGGACCGAGGCGCACCGGTTCTATGAACGACTTGAATTTCAGCCAAGCCACGTTGGCTACAAGTTCATTTGGTGAATTTTCGCGCCGCGAAGATTCCTTCGAAGTTCACTTTGAGGCCACACTTGAGCCTCGTTGCGTTCACCTTGGCTCCGTAGGTTGCAAACGTACCCACGGGGGGTACATGGAGACAATTTGCCGAGGAGGCACTTCAGTGAACATGAAGCTCCGCAGTACTGCATCAAAGATTGCAACGCTCGGCGTTGCAACCTCACTGCTCGCTGGCGCAGTCGCCGGTGCCGCAGTTGCCCAAGGTTCAGGCAAGAAGGGCGACATCGACCTTCACACCCCAACCGCCACTATCGCTCACGGTGGTTCATCGTTTGTCTTCCCATTCGTCGCGTACATGACGACGGGTAACGGCGCTGGCCGCTACGTGAACCCAAGCGTGACCTTCGGCACCGACACCGCAGCTGGTTCCGGTGACGGACGCAACGGTGTCGCCTCGGGAACCTACAACATTGGGTACTCCGACTACCCAATGAACGTGCTCGCAGGTTCAGCTCCAACCGGGTTCACCTCGCAAGCCCAAATCAACAACACCTTCGTCCAAGTCCCAGTCGCACTTGGCGGCGGCGTTGTTGGCTACCACTTGCCAGGCCTCAACAACTTGAAGCTTTCCGCTCAGGTCATTGCGGACATCTACAACGGTTCGATCACCAACTGGAACGACCAGGACATCAAGGACCTGAACAAGGGCGTTTCACTTCCCGACAAGGCCATCAAGGTTTGCTACCGCTCGGCTTCGTCAGGCACGACCTACGCGTTTACCAACTACTTGAACGTCGCCACCCGCACCTCGCCTGCAGCATCTGGTGCCGCAATGGAAGGTTCCGGCAAGGCCTGGAAGGCAACCTCGAACATCATTGGTGAAGCCAACAATGCAGCAATGGCTGCAGACTTGGCCGACACCGACGGATCGATTGGTTACCTCGAGTACTCTTACGCGCTGGCCAACCCAGGCAAGATCCAAATGGCACAACTCCAAGGCGCAAGCGGCGAGTGGTTGAAGCCAACGCTCGTCAACATGGCAAACGCTGCAACGGCCTACAAGAAGACCTTGTCGACCACGCAGTTCTCCATTGTCTACGGTGCCGGCAAGAACGTGTGGCCATTCGCAACCTACGTGTGGGCCATTGTGAAGAAGGACCAGACCGCAACTGCTGCCGCTGGTGAAGCTTCGGTGAAGTACCTCGACTACATCAGCCACGGTGGACAGTTGAAGGCCGCTGCCAACGGCTATGTCCCACTGCCGGTTGCTGCTCAGACCTACACCCGCACGCAGTTGCTGCAGGTCAAGGCTGGCAAAACCGTGTTGTTGAGCAAGAAGTAATCACCACATGGTCGCAACTGCGAATTCCTCGCAGACGGCTGCTGGAGCGGAGGGGCGCAGCCCCTCCGCTTCGGCGCGTGGTGCCTATGAATGGATACTCCTTGTCGTAGCAGGCCTTTTTGGCATTGTTTCGATCTGGTTTGTGGGCACCATCATCTGGCAGTCTGCGTCCACCTTTAAGTCCCAGGGCCTGTACCTCCTCACAGGCGCAAACTGGGTTCCCGGAGCAGGTACTGGCCTCCCGAGCCAGTACGGCGGCCGGGCAATGATCTTTGGCACCATCGAGACGTCCCTCATCGCCATGGTGATCGCCGTCGTCATTGGAACCGGAACTTCTCTCGCTATCAACTTCTTTGTGCCGCAGAAGATGAAGACCTTTGTGGCGACCGTTGTTGAACTCCTTGCTGCCGTCCCGTCCGTTGTCTATGGCGTGTGGGGCATGTTGGTGCTTGCCCCATGGTTCATGAACACCGTTGGGCCATTTTTGTCCTCAATTCCCGGTGGAACGGCAGTTCTTGGGACGACGGTTGCCGGCAAGAGCTTGCTGTTGGCCGGCCTCGTGCTTGCGGTCATGGTGCTGCCCACCTATGTGGCGATTTCGCGAGAGGTGATTGGCGCGGTACCTCACGAGCTTGTTGAAGCAAGCCTTTCTCTTGGTGCGACTCGGTGGCAGACCCTCTGGAAGACGGTGCTGCCGACCGCTCGTATTGGGCTTTTTGGCGCATCATCGCTTGCCTTGGGAAGGGCAATTGGTGAGACGGTTGCCGTCTCGCTCGTCTGCGGTGGGGTGGTCGGCACAACCTTCAAGCCCCTCGAGCCTGGTGTCACGATCGCGGGCTGGATTGCGACGCAGTGGGGTGAAGCCGTTGGTTCTGATCAAATCGGTGCCCTCTTTGCCCTTGGCGCAATTTTGATGGTTGTTAGTTTGGCCATGTCAGTGTTCTCACGGCGTCTCGTTGCCCGGCAACGTCGTGCGGCGGCGGTGGTGTGATGACTCAACTTGACCACACCTCGCACGAGATCACCTCAGGTGAGATCCGTGCTCATCTTCGTGAGCGTTCAGCCGCCACTCTTCGTCGTCGGATGCTCGTTTCGAAGATCATGACGGTACTGTGCTGGGCTGCAATTGTCGCGGCAGCGGTTCCGCTGATTGCGCTCCTCATCAGGCTGTTCGAGAAGGGGACGCCGGTGCTGTTCAAGTCCGGCTTTTTCACTCAGCTTCCACAGCAGCCAACGTTGTTTGACCAGACGAATACCGGTGGCGTGTCGAACGCCATTGTTGGCACGATTGCCATGATTGTGTATGCGACTCTGGCCTCCGTTCCAATCGGCGTCATTGTCGGTGTGTACACGGCCGAATCGGAGTCGAAATTCGCTGCTGCGATTCGAGTGGTTGCTTCGACGATGGTCGGGGCTCCATCGATTTTGATGGGCCTGTTCGCCTTTGGCGTGATTGTTGTTCAGTTGAAGTTGGGCTTCTCGATTTTGGCTGGATCATTTGCCCTGTCGGTGCTGATGCTGCCGGTGCTCATCAGTTCCACCGAAATTGCCGTGCGTAATGTGCCAACGACGCTTCGTGAAGCCGGGCTCGCCCTTGGGGCGAAGCCGTCAACCACGTCGCTGCGCATTGTCTTGCCGGCGGCCACGACGGGAATTGTGACAGGTGCGATCCTTGCGATCTCTCGAGCGGTGGGTGAAACTGCTCCAATTCTCTTGGTGATCGGTGGGGCCTATGCGGTGACGTGGAAGCCAGGAGACCCAGGCTCGGCGTTGTCGGTGTCGATGTATCAAGACGTAGGCCAGGCCTATGACTCTTTGAAGGACCAAGCATGGGGCATTGGTTTGCTCTTGGTCTTGGTGATTTTCGTCCTCAGTTTCGCCGCTCGAATTTGGGCAGCGAGAAAACAGAAGGTGCAACGATGAATGAGAACATGGTGAACATGATGAACGCACTCGAAGACCAAGCAATCGTTGACCCAAGGACGGGTCCGATTGCCATGCGACTCAACAAGGTCTCCGTTGCCTTCAATGGTCGTGTGGCGGTGCGTGACGTCACCTTTGATGTTCCAGCAAACAACGTGACGGCGCTCATTGGGCCGTCAGGGTCGGGAAAGACGACGCTGCTGCGCTCGCTCAATCGACTGCATGACTTGACCAAGGGCGCCAAGGTGTCGGGACAAATCCTGCTTGGTGACGACGATGTCTACGGTGGAGCCATTCCAGCAACCGTCTTGCGCAGTCGTATTGGCATGGTCTTCCAGCGCCCGAATCCGTTCCCAACAATGTCGCTGTATGACAACGTCGTGTCGGGACTTCGTTTCAATGGGGTGAAGAAGAAGTCGATTCTTGACGCTGCAGCAGAAGAGTCACTTCGTGCCGCAGCGCTGTGGGATGAGATCAAGGACCGCTTGAAGGCCCATGGTTCGACCTTGTCTGGTGGCCAGCAGCAGCGTCTGTGCATTGCCCGTGCGCTCGCCGTTGAGCCAGAAGTGCTCCTCATGGACGAGCCAACCTCAGCACTTGACCCGATTGCGACGCAGAAGATCGAAGAGTTGATCTCGCAGTTGAAGTCGCGGGTCACCATCGTCATCGTCACCCACAACATGCAACAAGCCGCTCGAGTGTCTGACTTGACGGCCTTTTTGCTCATGGGAGAAGACCGAGCTGGAGAGCAGATTGAAGTCGCCCCGACGCTCAAGTTGTTTAGCCAGCCTGATGATCCTCGCACCATGGACTACATCCAAGGTCGCTTTGGCTGATTAGCTCCGGCGGAGCGACTTCGGCCAGTCCTTTGTCTGCAGCACCACCGTCAAGGTGGTGGCGTAGAGGAAGAGTTGCGTGCCGAGGTTGATCCAAAACACCAGCCCCAAAACGACGGCAAACACGCCGTAGAGGGCGCCAAGGGAACCCAAGTGATGGGCAACCAGCGCGCTGCCGAGGCTGAGCACTGCCGACCAACCAAGACCACCGAGAATTGCACCTGGCGCAAACGTGCGCCAGGTGTGTTTCGTTGGGGCCAACAGTTTGAGGGCAAAGAAGTAGCCAATGACGTTGACGGCGCAACTCAAGGCGAGTTCGCCCAAATGGAGCCACGTTGACCCAAAGACGGACTCGGCCACTCGGTTTGTGCTGAGTGCCGTTGCAAATGCCCCGGCCAAAATGGTGGCTCCGACGACGAAAATGATGCCCACTTCTCGGCGGAGGCGGATCCAAAACGGAGGTTCGTCGACCCGGGGAACACCCCAAAGCGTTGTCGAAGCATGGGTGAGTGCCCGAGCAACACCAAGGCCACCCCAAAGCAACCCCAAACTCGTTACGAGACCCACGGCGAGGGAATTAGCCGACAAGGTGTGAATTTGGTCTTCTAGGTTTCGCCCCAAGTCGGGAAATTGCGAGAGCACTGCGTTGATGAGCCGAGCCTGCAGCTCAGGGTTATTTTTGAGCACGACCGCAACCGCAGTGAAGAACAACAACAGCAGCGGAAAGGTGGCTAAGAAGCCATAAAACGTCGTGAGACCAGCCAACATCGAGCCCCGTGCATCGCTATAGGAGCGAACGCAGGCCGAAATGATCGCAGTGAACGAGTGGCGTTGTTGAAACTGGTCAACCGCGGCAAAGGCGCGATCTATTGCCTTCATGGCTCAACGACGAGACGTCGGGGTGAAGGTCGCCTCCAAGTGCTTAATGCCGTTCACGAAGTTCGAGGCCAAGCGATCGGGCTCACCCGTTGCCTTCAAGTCAGGCAAGCGCTTGAACAACTCGCGGAACATCACGCCAATTTCTCGGCGAGCGAGGTGCGCACCGAGGCAGAAGTGTGGGCCAGCAGCACCAAAACCGAGGTGTGGATTTGGATTCCTGGTCAGATCAAAAGAGAACGGGTTCTCAAAGACTCGTTCGTCACGGTTGGCTGACGAGTAGTAGAGCAACACCTTGTCACCCTCGTTGAACTCATGGCCTGACACCACGACCTTGGTTGTGGCTGTCCGGCGCATCCAAATGACCGGGGAGGCCCAGCGCACAATTTCGTCGACGGCGGTTGGCATGAGACCCTCAACATCAGCCATCCAACGTTGCTTTTGTTCTTCATGTTGGGTGAGCGCCAGCACGCCGTGGGTGATCGCGGTGCGGGTGGTCTCGTTTCCAGCGACGACCAACAGCACAAAGAATGAGGCCAATTCACCATGCGTGAGCGCTTCACCATCAATGTTGGTGGTGATGAGCGCAGAGGTGAGATCCTCGCCTGGGTTCTTCAACTTCTCTTCGGCGATTGTTTCCATGATGGCCGTGAGCTCCGCACCGGCACCGAGGAACGCCAAGATGGGATGGGTGTCTTCGCCGATGTATTCCGGGTCACCCATGGACAAAATGATGTTGGAGCAACGAAAGACGTCGTCGTAGCGCTCTGGCGGAACGCCCATCATGTCGCAGATGATCTTGAGCGGGAGTGGTGCCGCCAAGTCAACGGTCACGTCAATGAGTCCTCGTTCACAGATGTCGTCAATGACCTCATTGGCCACGCCTTCAATCGAGTCCTCAATGGATTTGATCATGCGAGGGTTGAAGGCATTGGACACAATGCGACGAAGTCGAGCGTGCCGTGGGTTGTCCGTGTTGATCATGCCGGAGAAGTACTCGACCATCTCTTCGGGCAAGTCGAGCACCGAGGTCGCACCCTTTGACGAGCAGAACAACTCAGGTTTGCGGCTGATCTCTGACACATCGGCGTGGCGAGTGATGGCGTAGTAGCCGTTGCCGACAGGGAGTGGAATTGGCGACTCTTCCATCTCGGGTTCCGGAAAGTAGGCAATTGGCCGTTCGCTGCGAAGGGTCAAGAATGCACCTTCACGTTCTTCGTAGGGCCGCATCCAAAAGGCCATGTCGTTTAAGTCAATTTGGTCGACCGAAAGGTTTTGCACTGGTTCCATGCCCTCACCCTACCGAGCAAATGCGCCTTAGCGTGGCTGGCGAACCATGGTCCACATGGTGGCAGTTTGGGTGGGGTCAGCTGTGGTCGCGGTCACATGAAATCCAAAGCGACCATAAAAGGGCAGATTTCGTTCCGCTTGGGTCTCAAGCACGCAGGGGACCCCTTCTCGGTCAGCTGCTTGAAGGCCTGGCTGAAGAAGCGCCATTCCGAGCCCTTGGCCTTGGTGTTGCTGGTCAACCATGAGGAGTTGCAAGTACCAGTGCGGTGCTCGAAGGTGGTTGCTGGCCACGTCGGCTAAGAACGGTTCTGCTGCGTCAGCGTCTAAGCCAAACGCAGCAAGAAGGCGATGAGTTTGACGGGCACTTCGGCGATAAAACGATGCTGGGTAGGGCCAACAGTGCGGTGGTACCCACAGTGAACAGCCGAGAAGTCTTCGATGCTGCACTGCGCGGGTGATCGTCGAGGTGACAGGAATTGCGGCAAGAAGTCCGCGATGGAGGCGGTTGACCCCACTTTGCCGGAGGGCATGATTCGGAAAGAGCAAGCGAAAGAGGCCATCGTCAGAAAACACCTCGCCTGCAATACGTCCGCCTTCGCGTCGCTCCGACCACGAAAGTCGTCCACGTTGAAGTTCAACCCCACCTTCTTTGGAGTTCCTTCGCCCATCCACTCGGCCATCCTCGCAGGTTGTTGACGGTTCATTCGAGGGTTTCGCACGAACAACGGCGCTGTCACGGCAGAATGGTGACGAAGACTTTGAGGAGACCCACAATGACCGCTGAAGAGCGCACGGATGCACCGCTCACCGACGAAGAGCGCAGCGAGCGCCTTGCGCAGCTGTTGGCGCTCATTGAACTCATGCGCCCGAGCGTCCAAGCAGACGGTGGCGACTTGGTGCTGCTAAGTGCTGACGTGCAAACCGGTGTTGTTGAAGTCCAGCTCCAAGGAGCATGTTCTTCATGTGCGGTTTCGTCGTCAACGCTGCAAGGCGGCGTTGAGCGCATTTTGAAGGGCCGACTTTCTTGGATCACTGATGTCGTCGGCTCGGTAGATGAAGACATGGACTTTGCCTCGAGTGCGGCCATGGGCGCCGGAGGCTACGTCCCGAAACAGTGAGCCACGGCGCCGAGCCAACAGGTCTCCGGCGAACGTTTCTCGCCCTTTCAGTTCCGAACTTTCGGATCTACTTCATTGGGCAGTTGATCTCGGTTTCTGGAACCTGGTTGCAGTCGTTTGCACTTGGCCTTTTGGTGCTGAAGTTGACCGGCAGTCTTGCGACGGCGGGAACGGTCGTTGGTGTGCAGTTCATTCCGATGCTGATTGCCGGATCGTGGGCTGGGCTTGTTGTTGACCGGTCTCGAAAGCGTCCCATTTTGTATGCCACGCAGCTTGCGGCGCTCTCGCTGGCACTGTTACTCGGACTGTTAACGGTCACTGAGCATGTGGCGATTTCCTGGGTCTATCTGATTTCTGTCGGAACAGGAATCGTGAATCTCTTCGATAATCCAGCTCGCCAAACGTTTGTGTCGGAAATGGTGGGGCCGGAACTGTTGTCCAATGCGGTGAGCCTCAACACGGTCATCATGAATCTCGCCCGCATTGCCGGACCAGCGGTTGGTGCCATTGCCGTGTCCACAATTGGCCTCGGGGGCTGTTTTCTCTTAAATGCTGGTTCGTATGGTGCCGTCATGGTGGCACTACTCATGATGAATGCCAATGAGCTCAAGCCCACAACACCGGTCGTTCCAGCGAAGGGCCAAGTGCGAGATGGCCTTCACTACGCCTGGGGCAAACCTCGCCTTCGCGGTCCACTTCTTGCGATGTTTGTCGTTGGCCTCTTGGCCTTCAACTTCACCGTCACGGTCTTGGCGCTCGGCAAGGTGACGTTTCATGGTGGCCCGACGCTCGTTGCCATCTTCATGATTGCCCAAGGGGTCGGGGCAGTTGCCGGTGGCATGCATGCCGCACATCACGGGAAGCCTTCGCAGCACCGGTTGGCCGTCCTCGGCCTTGGCTTTGGCGCTTCCATGGTGATGATGGCCCTCATGCCGACGCCGCTGCTTGCTGGGGTCGCCATTGTGATCGTTGGCTACACCTCGATCAACTACGTCGCAACAGCAAATGGCACTTTGCAACTGCACTCAGAACCGCAGATGCGTGGTCGAGTCATGGCGCTCTACGCCATTGCCTTCCTTGGCACCGCACCGATTGGGATGCCAATTATTGGGCAAATTGCCGACCACACCAACCCTCGTGTGGCGATTTTGACCGGTGCGTTGGCGGCCATTTTGTCCTCCGTCGCCCTGCTTCGCCACGATGATCGAGTGACGGCGGCCGAAGTAGGGGCCGACCCTGGAGTGGCAGAAGAGCGTTAACTGGCTGGTGTGTTCAAGGCGGGGTCAATTTCGGGGGAGAATAGAGCCCCATGTCGAATCACCTTGAGGCCCTATATGCCTAGATCTCCCCGCCGCGTCGTTCAAGACTTCAAATCCTCGGCCGAGCGGTCGAAAAATGTCATCGTTCCACCACGAATTGCCCCGGCTCCGCCAAAGCCCGGTGGTTTGCGTATTGCGTTTCTGATCTACCGAGGAAACCCCACCTGTGGCGGCCAAGGGGTCTACACCCGTCACTTGACCAGAGAATTGGTCAACTTGGGTCACAGCGTGGAAGTCTTCGCTGGCCAGCCCTACCCAGAACTCGATCCTGGCGTTGGCTTCACCCCCGTTCCTGGTCTTGACCTGTATCGCGACCCAGACCCGTTCCGAGTTCCGCACCCACGCGAACTCAAGTCCTTCGCCGATCTTGCCGAGTTCGGGATCATGTGTGCAGCTGGATTTGGCGAGCCCTACGCCTACTCCAAGCGCATTGTTGACGTACTCGATGCACGTCGTGGCGACTTTGACATCATCCACGACAACCAGTGCTTGGGCACCGGCATGTTGGAACTTGTCAAGCGTGGTTGGCCGTTGCTCACGACGCTGCACCACCCAATCACGGTTGACCGTGAAATCAAACTTGCCCACGACACCAGTGCGTGGCAGCGCTTTACGACCAAGCGTTGGTTTGGCTTTCTTGGCATGCAGAAAAAGGTGGCAACCGCACTTCCTGCTGTACTCACCGTGTCTCGTTCCTCACGCCGTGACATTGCAGCTCAATTAGGCGTCGACCCGGGCAAGATGACGGTCGTTCCCGTTGGTGTTGACCACACGGTCTTTCGTCCCTTTGACGAAGTGCAGCCAGTTCCCGGTCGCCTCATGGTGACGACAAGTTCTGACGTGCCAATGAAGGGACTCGTTCCGCTTCTCGAAGCCGTGGCCAAATTACGCACGGAGCGAGAGATCTCGCTCACGGTGATTGGTCGACCAAAGCCAGGAGGTCGAGTCGACGAAGCACTCGATCGACTGAACCTTCGAGACATCGTGACCTGTGTGAGTGGCATCTCTGATGATGCTTTAGCTCGCCTCTATGGCGAAGCTGAAGTGGCAGTGGTGCCGTCACTCTATGAAGGGTTTTCCCTTCCTGCAATTGAGGCAATGGCCTGCGGTCGAGCGGTGGTGGCCACCACCGGCGGAGCGTTGCCCGAAGTCGTGGGCACCGATGGCACGACAGGACTTCTTGTCACACCTGATGATCCTGAAGCCTTGGCGCAAGGTATTCGAACCTTGCTTGATGACCCTGAGCGTCGGGCAGAACTTGGCAAGGCCGCTCGTGAGCGCGTGGTGTCGAGGTTTACCTGGGTCGTCACCGCCATTGGTACGGCTGCCGCGTACGATGCGATGTTGGCGGGCAACCCCCTTCCTGGAGCAGATGAACCATGCTGACCGCTCGCTATGACACCTTGCGACTTCGGCGTGGTGAGCGCCTGCTCGACATGGGATGTGGCTTTGGCCGACATGCCTATGCCGCTGCCCGTCTTGGCGCGCACGTGGTCGCCCTTGACGCTGGCGCTGATGAAGTGGTCGGGGTTACAAATACGGTCTCGGCCATGATCGAAGCGGGTGAATTGCCCCTCGGTGCACCAGTTGCCGCTGTTCGCGGCGATGCGTTTGCCTTGCCCTTCCCTGATGGCACGTTCGACCGCGTCATTGCCTCGGAAATCTTGGAGCATCTGCCAACAGACACCGTGGCGATGGATGAACTCGCTCGTGTGTTGAAGCCCGGTGGCACTATTGCCATCACGGTTCCACGCTTTGGGCCAGAACTCATCAACTGGGCGTTGTCGGACGAATATCACGGGGTCGAAGGCGGACACGTTCGCATCTATCGCCGCAGTGTGCTGCTTGAACGGTTGACGGGAACTGGTCTTCGTCCTTATGCCTCGCATCATGCCCACGCACTCCATGCACCGTATTGGTGGTTGAAGTGTGCGGTTGGCACGACCAATGACGAACACAAAGCGGTGAAGGCGTATCACAAGCTGCTCGTGTGGGACATCATGAAAGCACCGAAGCTCACTCGATATGCCGAGCGAGTGCTCAACCCACTCATCGGCAAAAGCGTCATCATCTATTTGGAAAAACCACTTGACGCGACGCCAAAGGTTGCAAAGCAAGAGATGAGTCATCAGTGACGTCGAAGAGAACTGACGTGACACTTCCCGAGATCCCAGGGGTGCTCACCGCGGACGAGTTGGCCGCGACCGCTCAGTCCATTGCTGACCAGCAACAGCGCAACGGCATGATTTTGTGGTCAACCGGTGGCCACTGTGATCCGTGGAACCACGTTGAAGCTGCCATGGCATTGGCGATTTGTGGGCGCTTCGAAGAAGTGGAGCGAGCCTACGACTGGCTAGAAGCCACTCAGCTTGGCAACGGCAGTTGGTTCAATTACTACTTGGCCAATTCCGTCAAAGACCCACGCCTTGACACGAATGTCGTGGCCTATGTGGCAGCTGGCGTGTGGCACCACTACCTCGTGAGTGGCGATATCTCCATTCTCGAGCGCAGATTCTCCATGGTGGAGCGAGCGATTGACTTTGTCCTTCGGTATCAGCAACCCGATGGCTCGATTCGCTGGTCCCTTGACCAACGTGGGTTCGAAGAGACCTATGCATTGCTGACGGGTTCTTCGTCGATCTACCACTCGCTGCGTTGTGCGGTTGCGATCGCAGAAAAACTTGAGCGTCCCAATGTGTCGTGGGAGTTGTCTGCCGGCCGCTTGGGCCATGCCGTTGCCCATCACCGTGGCTCGTTTGCTCCAAAGTATGAATTCGCTATGGACTGGTACTACCCAATGTTGTCCGGTGCACTCGAGGGCCAAGAAGGTCTCGCTCGGATGGACTCCATGTGGGACACCTTTGTCATGGACGGAAAAGGTGTGCGCTGCGTGTCAACCGAAGATTGGGTGACCGGAGCCGAAACCGCAGAGTGCGTCATGGCCCTTGATGCCCTCGGGCGAAGTGAAAAAGCGTTGGAACTTTTAACCTGGACCAAGGCGCATCGCCAAAGCGACGGCAGCTACTTGACCGGTCTTGTGTATCCCGACCGGTTGACCTTCCCCGGCGATGAGGCAACGACCTACACCGCAGGGGCGATCATCATGGCCGCTGATGCACTGTCGAACACGACGCCAGCAGCAGGACTCTTCCGAGGTGAAACCTTGGGTGAAGCACTTGACTTGGCTGGAGTTGCTTGTGACGTCTCTGCGCAAGACGGCTGCACCGGCCACTAGGAGGCGAACGCCCCAAACCGACGAATCGACCTCGCCGGAGCCATTCTCAGCACGAAACTCAACTCCTCGTTATGCTTTTGTCGTTGGCGTCTTGAGGGGGTTCGATGCGTCGTTTCGTTTCTGTTGCGGTGTTATTCGGAATTGGATTCGTCCCAATAGCAAGTAGCACTGCTTACGCAGCATCGGCCACCCAAACAATTTCTGGGTCCTTGACCAATGCTTCCGGTGGGTCAACAGCAATTGCTGGCTACTCTGTGGCGCTCGTCAGTCCAAATGGGCTCAGTCTCCAGGCCAAGGTCAACTCCACAGGGGCGTTCCACTTCATCTGTCCATCACAGTCGCTCTATGGATCGACGCTCGAGATCATTCGGCCCAATGGTCGCTATGGCGGGCCTGTTGAACTTGCTCAAGACAATCTTGGGACCAAGTCGACCTTGGCACTTCGCACGCAGAAACTCAATGCGGCAGGCCACACGCAATTTGCGGGGGTTGGCGCCTCACTCGGAAAAATTCGCCTCATCATGAGTGGCGCAAATGCGATCGGTGCACGCGTGGTGGGTCCCGTGAAGCCAACGAGTCCAGCGTCAAGCAAAACCTGGTATCGAAACACTGCTGCTCGGGCCTACCTCGTTGGCGCTCCACTTGGGGGCGCTTTTCCGGCAGCTGCGCGACTCGGGCTCTACCGACCGGTGGCATTTTCCACGGCTGAAAAGGCAGCGCTCACTGGAGCAAAAGTGGCGCTGACGCCGCGCGCCACCGTTGCAGATCCAACAGTGACTGGACTTGGCGGTGACCTCGATGGCGACGGCATCCCGAACGCCATTGATGTTGATGACAATGGCAACCTCAGCCTCGATGCGGTTGACCCAAACTCTTCGGCGACCGCTGCCACGAACCCCTGGAGCGACCTGCGCAGTAGCCAAGCAAGCGGTCCCTTCAATGCCGCCCTGAGCGGAGTCACGGTTTCCCAGGTTGCCTCCACGCTCGGAGGATCGGGGCAGTTTTCCGTGATGTTCTTTATTGACGAAGCCACACTGCAGCGGGCAGCCGCAACCACCGCCCCCATCGACTGGGCAAGGATTGACTGCAACACCTTGTTGTATTGCGGCGCAGTCCTTCCCGGCGGGCGAAGCTCTACGACCAAATTCCAAGTCGCGGGAGAAATTGCTGCGGAATTTCAGAGTAGTTACGGCTCGAGCACGGTCAATTGGGCCGACGTGCATGGTGGAGCCTATGGATGTTCCGATGGCAGTACTGGAACGTTTACCCGAAGTGACGCCGGACTCTCTCCAAGTCAACAAATGAATGGTTTGGTGCTCTATTGCCGCTCAGGTGGAGCGACCACACAGCGGATCTTCAATGGCGCGATTCAGCCACAAACAGGCGCCTACACCTTGACGGACTTCACCGCAGGCGACATCTACACGGTTACCTATCACGTGCATGGTGCCACCGGGCTCTCAACCATGGTGATGACCCTCCCTCCCTATGGAGCAACTGTTCCAGGCTTGACGTCGCTCAACGGAGCAGCTGTTCCTTTGAATGGTGTCGTGACACCGGATGGATCGAACGCGGTCTCGATGGAGTTTGTTCGCCCGCAACGCCTTGGTTTGGCCAGCGAAGGTGTTGATTTCAGGGATCAAGGTGGACTGCACTACGGAGTGATTTTGAACGTTGAGCACAGCGAATATGGCTGCAGCCCACTGCGCTATTCCAACCTGTCTGGGCTCAGAGCTGGTGTGGCCGGAGCGAGCAGCGACAGAAATCTGTGGCCGCTCACTGATACGAATCCTGTTGACCAAAACGTCAATCCAGCGAACACCCTGAGGTTCACCGTTGATCTCGCCGGATGCTTCGCCGACCTTGCCACCACCTTGGGGCACCGCGTCACGTTGACGAATGATTCCTCCATCACGCTCACTGCAGCTGGCGAATTCCTGACCGGTGGAGCAAACAGGTCAACACTGAACCTCGGAGTATCCATCCCAACGGGTGGAGCCTTTGATGCTTCAGTCAACGTTGTTTCGTGAGTTGCTAGCGAAGTTTGTGCAGCACTCGAAGTGAGCCGGTAGCGGATCGCTCTTCATAGTCGCCTGAGTTCACTGCATGGCAGAACAACTCATACGGTGGCCGTCCACCGTCTGCCGGGTTTTCAAAGACATCATGAATCGCCAGCGTGCCACCGACTGCCAAGTGTGGCGTCCAGCCATGCCAGTCAGCCCATGCTGGTTCTTCGCCATGACCACCATCGATGAATAAGAAACTGAGTGGCGTCGTCCACCACGCAGCGACATCGGCAGAGTGGCCAACAATGCCAACCACGCTTCGCTCAAGTTCAGCTACTGCAATTTGTCGCTGGAAGTGGGGGAGTGTGTTGAGGCGTCCGTCCGCTGGGTCGACAAGCTCACGCTCAAAGTAGTCCCAGCCTTCTTGGTTTTCTTCTGAGCCATGGTGGTGATCAACCGAGATGAGCTGGGTGTTGGTAGCTTCGGCCGCGGCACCAAGGTATGTGGCTGATTTCCCACACCACGAGCCAACTTCTAACAGCACCGTTGGGGTGGCCGCCGGGTGTTCAGCTGCACGCTTGGCTGCTTCGAAGAGCGCGAGTCCCTCGTCATCTGGCATAAAACCTCGGGCAGCCCGAGCACTGTTGATGAGAGCGGCGAAGCGTTGTTCAATCACGCGAAGATCGTCCAGACCGTATAGAGACCAAAGCCGAGCAGCACAATTCCGCTGATACGACGAAGCAAGGTGAGTGGGAGAACCTTCAGCAACATCCGACCGCCGTAGGCGCCCGCTCCAGCAACGGCAACCAGCGCAACGCTCGATCCAACAAAGGTGGCCCAAGGGTCACCAGTCTTGGCCGTCAAGTTGGCCACGAGGATTTGGCTCAAATCACCAAATTCGGCAATGAAGATGACCCAGAAGGCACCGAAGGCAACTTTGAATGCAGTGCCAGGTTTTTCCTGTTCGGCCTCTTGCTCACCTTTTTCCTCCTCCTCTTCTTCGGAGCCGAAGAGAAGATAGGCCGCACCACCCAAGAAGAGAAGCGCAACGACAACTTCAAGTGCCGTGTGGGGAAGCAGCAACAACAGCTTTCCGGCAAGTACGGCAATGGCCATGTGGACGACGAAACCAATGGAGGTTCCGATCCACACATACAACGGGCGAACCTTGGACCCCATGATCAAGGTGGCAATCATGGTTTTGTCGGGAATTTCCGCGATCGCCACCGTAAGGCCAACGGTGAGCGCAATGCCTAGGTTCATGCCGAGTCTCCATAGGGCTTGAGGGTCGCAGCAATCGTGCCACGAACTTGGCGTCCAAACGTCACATTGTTCTGCAGACGTTCGAGGGCTTGAAGAACGGTCTTTTGCCCAGACTTCAGTGGATTGGCTTGCAAGAACGCAGTCGCGCGCTTTGCCGTTTCCTCATCGCCGCAAAGCGTTGCAAGCGAACTCAGCATCCGTGGATGGCTATTGACTGGGAATCGTTCAAGCAACTCGGCAAAGTGCGCCTCGATGAGGAGCCAGGTTTCTGGCCCCGTCGTGCGGTTCGCCAACAACTGGGCAATGAGAAATGGTGCATTTTGGGTGCGAACTTCGGTGCGAGCCATTTCAAAGACGTGGGCCGACTTGGCCGAATCAGGGAATCCAGCCAAGGCGTAGAGGTAAGCCATTTCTTGTTGCGGGTTCGCCGGGTTCTTAAATTTCTCGAGCATCCGGTCGAACGCACCTGGGCGGTTTTGGCTCCCAACAATCTCCAAGATTGCAGGTTCCAAGTCAGCATTGAGCGGCTCAGGGCTATTGAAGCGAGCAATAGCTTCTTCAATGGTCGGTTGGTGATGACCAATGGTGCCAAGCGCACCAATGAGCTGGCCACGAAGTCCCGGAGTGCGGTCACTTTCATGACTAGAGGCTTCCCAACCGAGCGAGGTTGCTTTGTTCATCAGGAGCGACACCGTTGCTTTCGCCACGTCGCTTCGCTCTTTGGGACTCGCAACTCGGTTGAGGAGTGCGAGCGCTCGAATTACCGCTCCCCACGTCGCCGGCTCCTCGTCATTGCCAAGATTTGCGGCCAAGTGGAAGAAGTCAGAAAGTGCCATCTTGTTGGCTTGGGTGGCGGCTAGTGCATCATTCATCAACACTGCACGCTCAAGGGGAGCGAGGCTGCTGAGTGACGGCGCAATGACCGCTGCATCAGCTGGGGCATAGGCCACTCGATACACACCAGATCCGCCGGCATTGGCGAGAACCGAACCTGGACCGTTTCCAAGGTTGACCGGCTCGGCGCCAAGTTGCGTGGCCGTCACACTGTGGCTGTCTACGTTTCTCGTGAGCAGCGGAACTTGCCAGGTAGTGCCAATTGCACTGTCGGTGCCCACAAGTGGTGGTCCATAACTGAAGGGGCTTTGGCTCACCACCCCGTTGT